>JBOGJB010000212.1:0-12556 GCA_050745085.1 Vicinamibacterales bacterium | reverse complement strand
TGGCAAGGTCGCACTCTACCACTGAGTTATTCCCGCTCGCCCGGAAAGACTTCAGGGTACCACAGTCCCCGGGGTTCGAAAAGGTTCGAGGGTTCGAAAGGGGTTCCGCTAGAGGCCGAGCGAGGCGGCGAGGCGTTTCTTGACCGAGGCGCGAAACGCGAGCCAGAGCGCCGCGCGGCGCGAGCGGGTTTTCGGACGCGTGGAGGCGCTGGCGTACGGGAACATCGGACTCGTCGGTTCGAAGCCCTGGCGGATCAACCGGTGCTGCACGCGCAGCGTCCGCTCGACGAGCCGACGCGGATCGCGGATGCGCTCGACGCGCTCGGTGCCGTCCGCATAGTCGAGGACGAGCTCATACCCCTCCCCGTCCAGCGCCCGACGCACCTCGACGTCCACCTGCTGGCGCCCGCGCGTCAGGAACCAAATCATGGCTGACGATCCTTTCGGACGTGTAGGCACTAGGCAATAGGCACTGGGCACTCTGCCGGGGGTAACCAAGGACAGAGTGCCTACCGCCTCTAGAGTGCCTATTGCCTACAGATTCACACTAATCCACGGCATCGAAGGCAGACCGATACACACTGAGGACCGGTTCGGGCGTGGACCAATCGACCGCGACGACGTCGAAACGGCAATCGACGTCGCCGAGTCGCTGGTCCAGCAGGTAGGCCTGCGCCATCCGCGTCATCCGCCATTCCTTGCGCGCCGTGATCGAATCCTCCGCCGATCCGTAGTCCTCCCCCACCCTCGCCCGGACCTCCACGAAGACGAGCGTCCCGCCGTCGCGCGCGACGATGTCAATTTCTCCAAACCGGGTGCGGAAGCGCCGTTGCAGAATCTGATACCCCCGCGCCGCCAGCTCGCGGGTCACGAGATCTTCGGCCTGTTTTCCGAGCTTCTGACGGTAGGTGAGATCCACGCCGAACGCGCTGGCAAGGGGTGTGCCCGGGGCCGGTCTAACGAGGTGCCCAGCCGTGCGGCCTAACCGAAGGTGTGTAACATCCGGGTGACACAGCATGTTATAGTTGCCCGCACCCCCCGACCATATACGAGATGACCGCTCGCCCACTCGTCCTGTCCCCCCAGGAGGCGTTGATCGCAGGTGGATCGGCGGAGCAGTTCGAGCAGCGCATCCAGACGCTGTACGAAGAGGGGCACCGCCACCTGATCTGCGACCTCGGGGAGGTCTGGAGGATGGACAGCCGGGGGATCCGTGCGCTCGTCCGCGGCCACACGACCGCCCAGCGCCTGGGCGGCAGCTTCAAGATCGCCAACCTCCACGAGCAGGCCCGATCGATCCTGGAGCTGTCGGGGCTCGACCGCGTCCTCGGCATCTACGAAACGGTCGCCGCCGCCCGCCGGCGCGTCTGGCCGTGGAAGGAGATCGCCGTCATCGCCGCGGTCGTGGCGCTCGGCACGGCGCTGGTCCTGTCCGACATCGACTGGCGGACCGGAACGTTCGATTCCGCCGGCCCGGACCAGCTCCTGCCGGAAACCACCGCGATGCGCTACAACCGCAACCCGTTCGATCCGCTGCTGCGCCTCCTGGTCGCGGCCGCGATCGGCCTGCTCATCACCGCGGTCCACCGGCCGTATGTCGCCGACCGGCCGATGGGGCGTTCGATGCAGCAGGCGCAGATCCTGCTCGCGGTCGCCGGCGCGATGATCATGATCATCATCGGCAACAACATCGCGCGCGCGTTCGGCATCGCGGGGGCGGCGAGCATCATCCGCTTCCGCACGCCAGTGGAGGATCCGAAGGACGTGACGATCCTCTTCCTGCTGATGGCGCTCGGCATGTCCGCCGGCCTCGGCTTCTATGCCGTCGCGGGCATGGGCACGGCCTTCCTCTGCGTGTTCCTTCTGATTCTCGATCGCTTCGGCGACCAGAAAGCACGCTCGATGCGCCTCGACGTCGTCGCCGACGGCAAGGAGTTCCCGACGGCGTACGTGCAGAGCATCTTCGTCCGCAACCGCATGGCCTTCGAGACCAAGGAGGTCTCGCTCGGCGAGAAGGTGAAAGTCCGCTATCACGTGTCGATTCCGGCCGCGGCGGCGCTCGAGGATCTCGGCGCGCAGCTCATGGGCGACGGCACATGCGGCGTCAAATCGGTGTCGTGGGAGCCCGTAAAGGAGCGAGAGTGATCCGATCGTCGACGGCGCTGGCCGTGTTGCTGCTCGTCATTTCCGCCGGGTCCGCCGCGCCCGCGCGCGCGCAGGTAACCGCCACGCCTCCGCCCGCCCCGGCCGAGCCCGAGCAGCCGGAGCCGGACGGCGTCGAGATGCGGTGGAACCCGCGCCCGTCGCTCCGGTTCGGCGACGACATGCTGCGCATCGATCTGCGGGTCAAGGTGCAGATGGACTGGCGCTGGGCGCCCGACGACATCGAACTTCGCGGCGGGTTGTTCCAGCTCCAGCGGCGTCGCGTCGGCGCCCAGGGCGTGTTCCTGAAGCACTTCGAATACGAGGTCGAGCGCGAGCTGGATTTCGAGCCGCAGGAGGCGCTCGAAGGGGGTCTGGACGAGGTGGACGACAGCCCGTGGCGCGACGTGTTCGTCAACTTCCGCTACTTCCGCGACGCCCAGATCAAAGCGGGCAAGTTCAAGGTGCCGTTCAGCCTCGAGCAGATCACGGGACCGACCAACCTGGACTTCGTTTACCGCTCGCGCATCGCGGCGGATCTCGCGCCCGGGCGCGACATCGGCGGCATGGTCCACGGTCGCGGCCGCGTCGTCGGCTACGAGGTCGGCCTGTTCCAGCACGACGGCGAGAACTCGAAGTTCGACTTCAACCCCGGCGCCGACACGACCGTTGCGGGACGATTCCTCGTGCGGCCGCTCCGAATCGAGGACTCGGAGCTGGACGCGCTCGAGGTCGGGATTGCGGCCACCGTCGGCGACGTGCCGGAAGGGCTCAACACGCTCCGCGGGCGGAGCACCTGGGGCGATCCGTTCTTCTTCGACGCCTACGTGAACGGCCGCCGAATCCGACTGGGCGCCGAAGCCAACTGGGAGCCGCGCAACTTCTCCGTCAAGAGCGAGTACATCCGAACGCGTGACGAGCGGCGCGAGCAGGGGATCCTCGCCGACGACCTGCCCGAGCTCGTCGCCCAGGGCTGGTACGTCGCCGCCACGTGGGTCGTGACCGGGGAGGACAAGTCGGGGGGTGTCGAACCGCGCCGGCCGCTGTTTGCGGGTGGCGTCGGGGCAATCGAGCTGGCCGGCCGGTACGAGCGGATCCGCATGGGCAGCGACGCACCCGGCGAACCCGAGGAGCAGAACCCACGTGCTATCAATCTTTTAGAGAATGGCGAAAGACTGTGGACGTTCGGTTTAAACTGGTATCTGAACCGTTGGGTGCGAATCCAGCTTAACGGCATACACGAAACCATCGACGATATCGAGCGCAGCCCCTCCTCCACCCAGAACAGCTTCTGGCTCGGAGTGGCGCGGCTGCAGCTGGTGCTTTAGCTCTCAGCTCCCCAGCTGAGGAGGAAATCATGCGTCGGCGTGCGGCGACCATCCGAACGGTACTGACATTTGTGGCCTGGGCGTGCACGGCGACGGCATGGGCCCAGACCCCCGCCCCGACCCCGACGCCAACACCGGCGCCGGATCCGACGGCGGACTTCTTCAACGACGACACCGTCCAGGACATCCGCCTGACAATCAACCCGAAAGACTGGAACCAGCTCAAGCTGGAGTTTCAGCAGAACACCTACTACGGCTGCCACTTTGGCTGGAAGGACCAGCTCGTCAAGAACGTTGCGATCCGCTCTCGCGGCACCGGCAGCCGGAGCGGCGTCAAGCCAGGCCTCCGCGTAGACTTCGACCGGTACACGGCCAAGCAGCGATTCCTCGGGCTGAAGTCGGTCGTCCTGCGCAACAACACGCAGGATCCCACGATGCTGCACGAGCGCGTCGCGATGAAGTTCTTTCAGCGGATGGGCGTGCCCGCGTCGCGGGAGGCACATGCGCGGCTGTTCGTCAACGATGCTTACGTGGGTCTCTACACGATTGTCGAGGCTGTAGACAAGGATTTCCTCTCGCGTCACTTCCAGGAGAACGACGGCTTCCTCTACAAGTACGACTACGACGCCATCGACGACCCGTACTACTTTACGTACAAGGGCAGCGATCCGGGGCTTTACTCGCCCAAACCCTTCGAGCCTGAAACGCACGAGAAGGACCCCGATCCCAGGCCGATCGAAGCCATGATCAAGCTCATCAACGAAGCGCCGGACTCCGAGTTTCTCGGCGCCATCGCGGAGTTCCTCGATCTCCGCAAGTTCCTTACGCACGTGGCGACCGAGAACTTCCTCGGGGAGATCGACGGCTTTCTCGGCAACTACGCGATGAACAACTTCTATCTGTACCGGTTCGAGAAAAAGAATCTATCGGCGATCATCCCGTGGGACAAGAGCCACACCTTCTTTGTCGGACCGGAGCACTCCATCTGGCATAACATCGACGCGCCGTCCTGGCTCCGGAACCGGCTGATGGAACGGATCATGGAGTTTCCGGATCTGGTGGACTTTTACGTGAACGCGCTCGGGAAAGCGGCCGAGATCGCCGCGATGCCGCCGGTCACGACGACGCTGGATCCGACGCCGTCCGTCGACGCGCCCATCCATGGGCCGAAGAAGGGCTGGCTCGAAACCGAAGTAGAGCGGCAGTTCGACCAGATCAGAGAGTTCGCGCTGGACGATAAGTTCAAGCCGCACTCGAACGGGGAGTTCCAGTCCTCGGTCCAGCATCTGCTCTTCTTCGCCCGACAGCGCGCGGACTTCGTGCGCCTCCAGGTCGATAGGCACTTCGGTCGATAGTTCCTAGTGCTTAGTTCTTAGTGCTTAGTTCTTAGTGTTTAGGTGTGACTTCACTCGCAACAGCCTTCGCTGTCCGTTGTTGCGCTTGTCCGGGCGTCGCCGCGTTTCGTTGATCTGCCTGGAACAGTCGTTCGAGGAGCTTGGAGCGAAGTCAGCAAACCCTGGCAGCGAAGATTGTCGCGAGTGAAGTCAGACTAAGAACTAAGAACTAGGCACTAAGCACTAGCGTCTAGTGACAGCGTTCCTGTCCTGAGTCGGAAACAGGGTCGCCCGGCACCGCGACGAACTGCCAGAGGTACTCATTCGCGCGGAGCGTCAGCTTCAGCACGCCATGGGCGTTGGCGATCGCCTCGCTGTTGGGGGCGCGGCGTCCAATCTGATACGGCGTCGCGCCGCCCGTGCCGACGACGAACTGTCGAATCCCGCGCGTCAGATCGAGCCGCCCTTCCGCATCCTGCGGCGCGAAGCGCTCGTACAAGTGATCGTGCGCCGCGACGATGACGTCGACGTTGAAGTCGTAGAGCGTTCGGTAGACCTCGCGCATGTGCGTCTGCGGGTGATTGGGGCCTGAGGTGTAGAGCGGGTGGTGGAAGTACGCGGCGGTGCAGGCGGTCCCCGCATTCACCGTGAGGTCGTCCCGCAGCCAGGCCAGCTGGGCTGTGTGCGCCCCCCTGGAGAACCTCGGCTCAGGCTCGCTGTTCAGCGACACGATGTGCCAGGCCCCCAGCTCGTAGCTGTAGTAGCCGCGCCCCGGCGGGCCGGCGTTCGCGCCGAAATAGCTGAAGTACGGCATCGCGCCTGCCGTCTCGTACTCATGGTTGCCTGGGGACGGGAAGGTCCGGTTCTTGAACCGCCCCCAGAAAGGCTCGTAGCACTCCGCGAACTCGCGCGCCGTACCTCTCATGTACGCATTGTCGCCAACCGTAAAGACGGTCCCCGGGATGCCTTCGATCAGCCGGGCCGTGGCCGCCGCCCCGGGCAGGCCGCACCAGCCGATGTCGCCGGCGCCGACGAGCACGCGCTCTTCGAGGATGGGCGGGTCGGTCTGGGGCGGAATGGGATCAGTCAGCGGCCCAGACGGCCCTATAGGCCGTTGGTTACTGCACGCCAGGGAGAACGCCAACACGGCCAGTGAGGCCGCGATGGTCCTGGGCATCGGGGCTCCGCGCAGGATAGCACTAAGAGGCGGCCAGCGCGAAGCGTTCCACTTCTGTAAGCGACTCCCCGAACAGCCTGACGGCGGTGTCCGCCTGCGCCTCGGTCAAGACGAGCGGCGGCGCGAACCGGACGGCGTTCTGGCCCGCCCCGAGGAGCAGCACGCCGCGCCGGAACATGGCGTCGACGACGGCCTCCCGCTCCGTGGTCGCGCGCTCCTTGGTCTTGCGGTCCCTGACCAGCTCGACGCCGATCATCAATCCCTTGCCGCGAACGTCGCCGATGAGCGGGTGCCGGTCCATGAGGCCTCGCAGGCCGTTCATCATGTGCGCGCCGACCGTCTCGGCGTTCTTCACGAGCGTGTCGCGCAGGAGCCCGATCGTCGCGAGCGCCGCGGCGCACGCCACCGGGTTTCCGCCGAAGGTGGAGGCATGCGCGCCCGGGGGCCACATCATGACGTCCGCGCGCGACGCCGTGATCCCGAGTGGCATCCCGGAGGCAATCCCCTTGGCAACCGTCACGATGTCCGGGCGAAGGCCGAAATGCTCACACGCGAACATCCTCCCCGTCCGGCCCATCCCCGACTGCACCTCGTCGGCCACGAGCAGCATGCCGTGCTTCTTGGTGATGGCCGACAGCCGGTCGAGGAACTGTTTCGGCGGGACGACGTAGCCCCCTTCGCCCTGGATCGGCTCGACGACGATGCCGGCGACTTCGTCCGGCGAGATCAGATGCACGAGGATCTGGTCTTCGACGTAGCTCGCGCACTCGGCGCCGCAGGTCTCGGGCTTCATCCCGAGCGGGCAGCGGTAGCAATCCGGGTACGGCGCGTGATACACGCCGGGCATGAGCGGGCCGAACCCGCGCCGTTGAATCGCCCTGCTCGACGTCAGCGACAGCGCGCCGAGCGATCGGCCGTGGAACGAGCCGAGGAACGCGATCAGCCCATGCCGCTTCGTGTGATACCGCGCGAGCTTGATGGCCGCTTCGATCGCTTCGGTCCCGGAGTTGCCGAAGAAGGTGCGCACGGGGCCGTCGATCGGCGCGATTGCGGCGACCTCTTCGGCGAGCCGCACCTGCGGCTCGTAGTAGAAGTCGGTCCCGGACATGTGCAAGAACTTCTGCGCCTGGTCCACGATCGCTTTGACGACTGCGGGGTGTGAGTGACCGGTGGAATTGACGGCGATGCCGGCGGCGCAGTCGAGAAAGCGGTTGCCGTCGACGTCCTCGACGACCGCCCCCTCGCCGCGCGCCATGACGAACGGGTACGAACGGGTATACGACGTCGAGACGCTCTTGGCGTCGCGTTCGATGATCGCCTTGGCTTTCGGACCAGGCAGCTCAGTCTTCAGCTCAGGTGCATTCATGAAGCCGTCGTCCTTGGTCCTTGGTCCTTGGTCCTTTACTTCAGCGTTCGTCCTTCGACCTTCGTACTTGAGTCCGCCCGTCTACTTCCGCTTCCATCTCGTTCCGGCGGCGGAGTCTTCGAGCACGACCCCCGCCGCTTCGAGCTCCTGTCGGATCCGGTCCGCCGTCGCGAAATCGCGCGCGCTGCGGGCGGCGCGCCGCGCGTCGATCTGGCGCTCGATCTGGTCGAGCGGCATCGGCGGCCGCTCGTCCTCGGCCCGGCGCAGCGCCATGATGCCGAGGATCCGGTCGAACCCGTCGAACGCCTCGCGGATCGCCGGGACGTCCGGCCGACCGACCTCTCCCGCGTCGATCGCGGCGTTGAGCGCCCGCAGCAGGTCGAACAGGACGCCGAGCGCCCCGGCCGTGTTCAGGTCGTCCGCCATCATCGCGGCGAACGCCTGCTTCCCTTCCTCGATCCGCGTGACGATCGCTTTGTGTGCCGTCCCACCGGCGACCGTGTCGACCCGCGCGCTGAAATCGGTCCAGCGCCGGACCGCCTTCTCCGCATCCTGCAGCGCTTCCCAGGAGAAGCGGAGCTGCTTGCGGTAGTGCACCGCGAGGAGCGCGTATCTCAGCGCCGACGCGCGGTGCCCTTCGCCGAGGACGTCCTCGACGGTGAACACGTTGCCGAGCGACTTCGACATCTTCGCGGCTCTTCCAGGGTCGCCCTCGACATTCTTCGAATCGACATCTGTCGAATCGTTCTCGATCATCAGGTGCTCGGTGTGCACCCAGAAGCGGGAGAAGGGCCTGCCGGTCGCCGCCTCGCTCTGCGCGATCTCGTTCTCGTGGTGCGGGAAGATCAGGTCCACGCCGCCGGCGTGCAGGTCGATCGGGGGCGGGCCGAGGAGCCGCAGCGCCATGGCGGAGCACTCGATGTGCCAGCCCGGACGGCCCGGTCCCAGGTCGTCCGGCGTCCAGGTCGGCTCGCCGGGACGCGCCCCCTTCCAGAGCACGAAGTCGCGCGCGTTCTCCTTGTCGTACTTGTCAGCGTCTACGCGTGCGCCGGCCTTGATCCCCTCGTGGTCCAGCCGCGCGAGCCTGCCGTACTCGGGGAACGACGCGATCTTGAAGTAGATCGACCCGTCGCTCCGGTAGGTGTGGCCGCGCTGCTCGAGGTCGTGGATCACCTTCCCCATCCACTCGATGTTCTCCGGGTCGGTGGCGCGCGGCGTTTCTTCGACCGGCTCGAGCCCCAGCGCCGTCGCGTCCTCCCGGAACGCCTGGATCCAGCGGTCGGTGTACTCGCGCAGCGGCACGCCCGCCTTCTGCGACTCGAGGATCGTCCGGTCGTCCACGTCGGTGAAGTTCATGACCTGACGCACGCGCCACCCCTGCTGGTACTTCAGCACGCGGCGCAGGACGTCGAGGCAGACGAACGTCCGGAAGTTCCCGATGTGCCCGCGCGCGTACACCGTCAGGCCGCACGTGTACATTCGCACCGTGCCGGCGTCCGACGGCGCGAACGGCTCCTCGCGGCGGGTCAGCGTGTTATAGAGGCGCAAGCTCGAACGATCGCTTCCCGGCTCGGACGTGCACCCTCAGCCCGGCCTGCGACCCCTCGTAGTGGATGGCGATCGGTCCGTTCGCCGGATCGAGGCCCGCCGTCTGCCGGTTGAAATCGGCGGCCAGCCGCGCGGCGCTCTCAACGGGATACCCGAGCTGCTCGGCGACCAGCTTCGTCATCGCCGCCGCGATCGAGACGAAGCGAGGCTCGGCCGGGACGGTCAAGTCCATCGACAGCGGCAAAGACAGCGGCGGCTGGCCTGCGGGCATCCCGTAATTCTAACGCAGACTCTGCAGGGACCAGGGATTGGGGACTAGGGACTCAGCCAGGGTCTGCGGAGATCGATATTGGGATCGGCATGCAGAGTCCCTAGTCCCGAGTCCCCAGTCCCCAGTCCCTAGTCCCTACAGAGATATGAGAGAAAACAGCCGCCTGGCGTGGCGGATGTCGGCATCGATCTGCGCGCGGAGCGCGTCCACGTCCGGAAACGCCCGCTCGTCGCGGAGCCGCTGCAGGAAGAACAGGCGCATCCGCGCGCCGTAGAGGTCCCGGTCGACGTCGAGGATGTGCGTCTCGACCGTCGTCCCGCTCCCGCCGAAGGTGGGCCGTGAGCCGATGTTGGTCACCGACGGCCGGATCGACTCCTCGCGGCCGACCCGGACGCCCGTGGCGTACACGCCGTGCGGCGGGAGCCGCTCGTTCTCGGAGCAGATGTTCGCCGTGGGAAATCCGATCTCCCGGCCGCGGCCGTCCCCCTTCATGACCTGGCCGTCGATGAACACGTGGCGCCCCAGCAGCGCTCCGGCCTCGTCCACGCGTCCTTCGCTCACCAGCCGCCGGATGCGGGTGCTGCTGACGACGAAGTCCTTGTAGCGGACGGGATCGATCTTCTCCGCGCGGAAGCCGTCCCGGAGGCCGAGCTGCCGGAGGAGGGTGTAGTTACCCGATCGATCGCGGCCGAAGAGGAAGTTCGCGCCGACCCACACCTCGACGACGCGAAGCCAGTCGACGAGCGCGACGCGCACGAACGTCTCGGGGTCCCAGCGCGACAGCTCCCGCGAGAACCGGACGATGACGACGCCCTGCATGCCGGCGTCCTCGAGCGCCTCGAGTCGCTGCGCGGTGGTCATGAGCAGCGGCGGCGCCTTGTCGGGCCGGACGACGCGCGGCGGGTGCGGATCGAACGTCATCGCGACCGGCGTGCCGCCGCGCTCCCCCGCCCGCCGGCGCACGCGCTCGATGATCTTCACATGGCCGCGATGCAGGCCGTCGAAGTTGCCGAGCGCGACGACCGGCTGCGGCCAGCGCGGACGCGGGTCGTCGGGAAAATGGACGATATCCATTCTTCGGCCTAAACGTCCAGTACCAGTCCATCATACGCGAGCGCCATGCCCTCCGGCAGGCGCGCGCAGGTGGCGGCGTGCGGCAGGTCGTGCGCCATGTGCGTGAACCACGCGCGCCGGACGCCGATCGTGCGCGCCGCGTCGACCGCCTGCGCGAGCGTGAAGTGCGTCGGATGCGGACGATCGCGCAGCGCGCCGAGGACCACGGCGTCGACGCCGTCGAGGAGCGGCCACGACTCCGCCGGAATGGCGCTGCAGTCGGTCAGGTAGGCGAAGCGCTCGATGCGCCAGCCGAGGATCGAGCGCGGGCCGTGCAGGATCGGCACGGGCTCGAACGACGCGCCGCCAACCTGTACGGGACCGTTCACGACACGAAGATCGATCTGCGGAAGGCCACCGGCGCGCGGCGCAGCCGGATCGAAGATGTACCAGAACGCCCGGCGAATGTCGCCGGTGGATCTTGCGTCTGCCCAGCACGGAATCGCCCCTCCCTGCAGCGCGTTGAAACGCCGCACATCGTCCAGCCCGAGAATGTGGTCGGCGTGGCTGTGCGTGAAGAGGATGGCGTCGACGCGCGTGACGCCGAAGGCGAGCGCCTGCGCGCGCAGATCGGTCGCCGTGTCCACGAGCACGGGCGTACCATCGTCGGTTTCGATCAGGATTGACGGGCGCAGGCGGCGATCGCGCGGGTCAGGGGACGTGCACGTCGCGCACGTGCAACCGATCATCGGCACGCCGTGGGAAGTTCCCGTGCCGAGGAAGGTCACTCTCACCTCAATGCCCAGTGCCTAATGCCACATGCCCAACGGGTGCGCACTCGCAACTGATCGAGCTTCAGTGGCGAGCGCAGTCCCCTTCGGCATTCGGCATTGGGCATTCGGCATTGTCACGGCTCGACAATCCTCCTGTCCTGTTTCTGAGCGTCCACGAAGCGCAGCCGGAGCTCGTACAGGACCTGCTGCAGCAGGCGCGCCTCGCCTTCAGCGAGGTTGCCGCGTGTCTTGCCCTCGAGCATCTCGAGCAACCCGATCATCTGCGCGGCCCCCTCGAGGCTCATCGGCTGGCGCTCGCCGGTGACCGCATCCGCAAGATCGCCGAAGTGCACCGCGGCCGCGCTCGCGAGCATGATGACGAGGCTCGAGAAGGCCGGATCGGGATCGAGCTCGCCGCCGGAATCGTCCATCGCGATCCCGATGGTACCATAGCTCACCATGGCGAAACGGCCGAAGCGGCGGATGGGAACGCGGACGCCGAGCGCCGGCGCGCGTTTCCAGGAACTGACGGACACGATGGCGCGACTGCGCGGAGCGCGTGGCTGCCCCTGGGACCGCGAGCAGACGCTCGCGTCGCTGCGGCCGTACCTGCTGGAGGAAACCTACGAAGTGCTCGACGCGATCGACCGGGGCAACATCGATGCGCTCGAAGGTGAAATCGGCGATCTGATCTTCGAGGGAGTCTTCCTAGCCCAGATCTGCGCGGACGAGGGGCGGTTCACCGTCGCCGATTCGGTGCGCGCGATCACGCGCAAGCTCGTCCGGAGACACCCGCATGTCTTCCGTAGTGGGAGGCTTAAGCCTCGTACTACTTTCACATCCGAACGCGTCAAGACGCAGTGGGAACAGATCAAAGCCGACGAACAGCTGGCGCGCGGCGATCGCCGGTCGGTGGTCGGAGGCGTCAAGCGGTCGCTCCCCGCGCTCCTGCGCGCGTACGAGATCGGCACGCGCGCCGGCGCCGTCGGGTTCGACTGGGCGCGCGCCGACGACGTCGTGGCGAAGGTGCGCGAGGAAGTGGACGAGCTGGCAGAGGCGGTCGGGAAGAAGGCGCGCGCTCGAGCCGAAGAAGAGATGGGTGACTTGCTCTTCGCGCTCGCCAACCTCGCGCGCAAGCTTGGGATCGAGCCGGAGTCGGCGCTGCGCCGGGCCAACGAGAAGTTCATCGGGCGGTTCGAGGCGCTGGAGCGGCGGCTCGAGGCGGAGGGACGCTCGGTCCACGACGCGACGCTCGACGAAATGGAATCGCACTGGCGCGAGGTCAAGAAGAGGGCAAAAACTGCGACGATTCCCCGTAAGTGATTGATCCGCGCGGCGCGCGCCGCTTGCAGTGCAGCCTGGCGTGCCCGCCGTTCTCCCCGCCCTCGCCATCGTCCTCGGCGCCGCTGCCGGCTCGGTGTACCCGTCCCGGTCCTGGATCGCATTGGTGCTCGTCGCAGCAGGCGCCGCCTGCCTCACGCTCCGGCGCCCCGGCGCGGGTTTCTCGATCGCCGTTATCGCCGGATTCGGCGCGGCGGGGGCGGCGCTTGCCGGGGGCGCGGCC
>JBOGJB010000211.1:0-9299 GCA_050745085.1 Vicinamibacterales bacterium | reverse complement strand
CTCGCGCGTCAGGCCGGCGCCGATCTTCTGCTGGAACGGGAGCCGCCGGACGCGCGCGTCTTGAATGCGGTCGATGCGGATGGCGTCCACGCGCTCGCACACGCCGGTGAGCGTGATCGGCAGCGCGTCCATGACGAAGCCGGGATTGACGCCGGTGCCGACGACCGCCACCTTCCCCTTCCGCGCCTGACGATCGATCTCCCGCGCGAGCTTGACGTTGGCTCCGGTGGGATAGGCCAGCTCTTCGGTGGTCGACACGATCGGGATTCTCGCCTTGAGGATCGCCTCGATCTGCGGCATGACCCGCTTGAGCGACGAGCTGGTGCACAAGACGACGACGTCCGGCTTCGACCTTTTCAACGCCTTCTTCACGTCGGAGGACACTTTCACTTTGAGCGGACGACCGACGCCGGCGACCGCGCCGAGATCCCGGCCGGCCTTGGCCGGATCGATGTCCACGGCGCCGGCGATACGAAATCCCGGCCGCGAGGCAACCTGCCGGACGACGGCGGCCCCGATGGGGCCGAGACCGAAGTGCAGAACCTTGATGGATGAAGAGGACTTGCGCAGCATGCAGGACGGCTCCTGAACGGATGAGAGAGCACGCGATTATATAATGCCGGACCTGTGAGGCTCACGGCCGCCCTCGCGTTGGTCGCCGCCGCCGCGCTGCCGCAGCCGCACGCGGCCGCGCCGTTGTCCCCCCGCACAGCGAGCTACACGATCGACGCGCGGCTCGATCCGGCGACGCAGACCATGACCGGCACCGCGGAGCTGCGGTGGCGGAACGACTCCCCCATTTCTGCCACGGATCTGCGGTTCCATCTGTACTGGAACGCGTGGCGCGACGATCGCTCGACCTGGATGCGCGAGCGCGCGCTCGCCGGCAACCTGTCGGCGCACGGTCGACCCGCCGCAGACCGTGGATCCATCGACATCGACTCGATCGAGCTTGCCGGCTCGAACCTGGCGTCCCGTCTCCGATTCATCGCGCCCGACGACGACAATCCGGACGATCGGACCGTCGTGTCGGTGCCGCTGGACAAGGCGGTCGCGCCGGGCGAAACCGTCAACATCCGATTCCGATGGCGCGCTCACGTGCCCCGCCCGTACTCGCGCACCGGGGCGGTCGGCGACTACTACTTCATCGCGCACTGGTTTCCGAAGATCGGCGTGCTCGAACCGGAGGGCTGGAACTGCCACCAGTTCCACAGCGCGACCGAGTTCTTCGCCGACTTCGGCGTATACGACGTCAGGCTCACCGTGCCCACGGGCTGGATCGTCGGCGCGACGGGCCGCGAGCAGGACCGGCGCGACAACGGCGACGGCTCGACGACGCATCATTATTCTCAGGAGGACGTCCACGACTTCACCTGGACGGCGAGCCCCGATTTCGTCGAGCGCCGCGCGCGGTTCGAGCATCCGGGCTTGCCGGCCGTCGACATGCGGCTGCTCCTTCAGCCGGAGCACCTCGATCAGGAAGCGCGCCACTTCGACGCGACGCGTGCCGCGCTGCGCTACTACGGCGAGTGGTATGGCCCGTACCCGTACGGCCACGTCACGATCGTCGATCCCGCCTGGCAGAGCCGCAGCGGCGGCATGGAGTACCCGACGCTCTTCACCGGCGGCACGCGGTGGCTCGCCCCGGAGGGCACCACGGAGCCAGAGGACGTCGTCGTCCACGAGGCGGGCCATCAGTTTTGGTACGGCATCGTCGCCACCAACGAGTTCGAGCACGCATGGATGGACGAGGGGTTGAATCAGTTCTCCGAGGCGCGCGTGCTCGCCGCGGCGTATGCGACCCGTCACCCGGTCGAGCGATTCTTCGGGGACTTCATCCCCTGGGTCTACCGCGACATCCACCGGCCGCGCGAGACCGAACTCAACTACCTGCATGCGTTCCGGCCGCACGCCGAAGCAGACGCGCAGGCGACGCCTACATTCAGGTACTTTCCCGCCACGGCTGGATACATCACGTATTTCAAGACGGCGCTCTGGTTGCACACGCTCGAGCGGCACCTCGGCTGGTCGACGCTGCAGCGGATTCTGTCGGTCTACTTCAGACGCTGGGCGTTCAAGCATCCGAGGCCGGACGATTTCTTCGCGGTCGCAAATGAGGTCGCCGGCCAGGACCTGCGCTGGTTCTTCGACGAGGTGCATCGGAGCTCGAACGCGTTCGACTACGCCGTCGAGGACCTCACGAGCGAGCCGGCGGGCTCGTCCCGGACTGGGTCAACGGACGAGATGTTCGAGACGACCGTCGTCGTGCGGCGTCACGGTGAAGCGGTTTTTCCCGTGGACGTGCGCGTGACATACGAGGACGGGAGCGAGGCTCGGGATCGCTGGGACGGACGCGACCGCTGGAAGGTGCTTCGGCACACACGCAAGGCGCGCGCGGTCAGCGCCGAAGTGGATCCCAGTCGCGTGCTGCTGCTGGACGTGAACGTGACGAACAACAGCATGACCCTTCAGCCGCGAGCGACGGACGCGGCGAACAAGTGGTCGCTCGTCTGGATGGCGTGGCTCCAGGACCTGATGCTGACCTGGGCGTTCTTCGTCTGACCATGGGACCGATCGACGCCTGGCGCGCGGGACTCGGGAGAGTGTGGCGGGCACCGGCGCTCCTCGCCGGCGGCTGGCTTGCAACCGTCGTCGCGGCCGCGCCGGCGGCGTGGGCCGTCCGCAGCGCGATCCGCGCGCATCTGGGCAGCAGTCTCTCGGCCGTCCAGGCCGCCGAGACCGTGAACTACGACTGGTGGCAGGAGTTCACGTCGCAGGCCTCTGGCGCCGCCGCCACATTCGTGCTGTCCATCATGGGATTCGCCGCGCCGCTCGGCAACCTGAGCGACTTCGCGGACGCGGCGCCGATCCCGGCCGGCGTGGCGGCCGCGGTCCTGTCGTTCCTGCTCGTGCAGGTGTTCTTGACCGGCGGCATCATCGATCGCTACGCGCGCGACACGCGGCTTGGTTCGTTTGGCTTCATCGCCGCGTGCGGCGCGTCCTTCTTCAGGCTGCTCCGGCTCGGCACGCTGGCGCTCGCGGTGTACTGGCTGCTCTTCGCCTACCTGCGCCCGGCGTCCACGGCGCTTTACGAGCTGCTGACGCGCGACGTTACGGTCGAGCGTCGGGCCTTCGCCATTTACGCCGCCCTGACGGTCGTGTTCCTGCTGCTCGTCGCGGCCGTCAACCTCGTCTTCGATTTCGCGAAGATCCGGCTCGTCACCGAAGACCGCCGCTCGGCGATCGGAGCGCTCGCGTCCGGGCTGCGATTTATCGCACGTCAGCCCGGCGCGGCGGTCGGACTCTACCTGCTCAACGTGCTCGTCTTCGCGGCGGTCCTCGGGCTGTACGCGATCGCCGCGCCGAGCGCCGCGGCGTCTGGCTGGGCGCTCGTCGGGGCTCTCCTGGTCATGCAGCTTTTCATCCTCGCGCGCGTGTGGGCGAGGCTCCTGTTCGTCGCGTCGGAGACGGCGTTGTTCCAGTCGCGCCTCGCGCACGCTCGCTACGTGGCGCGCCCCGTTTCAGCGCGACCGGCGCCGGCCGCGCTGGGGGCTTCGCTGCCGTCCGCCGATCCGTTCGACTAAGCGCCCGCCACGGCGAAGGGAATCACGCATCCGGCGCGAGCCGCTCAAATTTCACGTGCAGCCGAACGCGTTCCATGCCGAGTGGCGCCGCCGAATCGGCATACGCTAGTTCCCGGTCGGTTTCTTCTCTTTCAACGCTTGTTCTTCTCGCAGCAGGGCGTCGAGGGCGTCGAATCGAGCGTTCCAGAGCAACAGGTGCGCGCCGCCCGCCGACGCGAAGGCGGCCGCGGCCTTCCCCTGCCGCTCCTCGGCGAGGCGCAGCAGTCGAATGAACTCCGGGTGCGCGCGCACGGGGTCGAGCCAGGCGTCACCCGTCAGCGCACGGCAGCAGAAGAACCCGCCCCTCACCGCGCGCGCGAGCAGATCGAGCGCGAATGCCGTTTCACCGGTGGCGGCGAGCGCGAGCGCCCAATAGTAGAACCCCTCGGGGTCGCCGAACTGCCACTGCGGGCTGTCGGCCAGCGCCTTTCGCGCGGCGTCAGCGGCGAGCGCCGCGTCCCGCGTCAACACCGCCGTAATGAGGCGCACGATCTCTGTGAGGTGCGGATTGTGGGCCCGCGCGAGCGCTTTCTCGGACAGCGCTTTCGCCTCCTGCTCCCGGCCCAGATGCAGCAGCGATATCAAGGTCACGTAGGCGGGCTCTTCCGGGTCCGCCGCAATTGCACGCTCGTAATCGCCGAGCATGAAGAACGAATGCGCGACGCTCGAGCGCACTGACGGATCCAGCCGCTTCGCTTGCTCGTGCGCGGCCACGGACTCCTCAAGCAGGCCGCAGTATCGGCATGCGAGCACGAGGCCGGCGAGCAACTCGGGGTCGTCGGTCCGGCCTCTGAGCCGTTCGAGCAGCCGAACCATCGACGCTTCCGCGCGCCCGCCTTCGACCTCCAGCGCCGTGTACAGGTTATGGGCGATCGACAGGTCGGGGTTCAGCTCGAGCGCCCGCTGGAACGCTTCTTCGGCGCGGCGTCGCTCGTCCTCGTGGTCCGGCACGAAGCCATACTTCGCGAGCACCCGGTGGATCCGACCGAGGCGGGCCCAGGCTGGAGCGTAACCGGGGTCCAGCTCCACGCATCGCAGGTACAAGTCACGCGCGATGGTCCAATTCTGCGCCTCGGTCGCCAGCTTGTTCGCGCGCAAATAAAACTCGTAGGCCTCGGGGCTCGCGGGCACGTCGTGGGCGAGCGCATGCCGATCACGCGCCGTCAGCGGGAGCTTCAGCGTCTCGACGATGCGGCGCGTCAGCTCGTCTTGCAGCTGGAACATGTCCCCGAGGGCGATCTCAGCGGTCTTCGAGCTCATCACGGTCCCGGTCGACGCGTCGACGAGCTGCGCGCTCACCCGGATCCGCTCGCCGGCCGTCAAGAGCGTGCCACTCACAATGGCATCCACCTCGGTCTCGGACGCGATCTGCTTCAGGTCGATCGGCTGGCCGGCGTACCGCGCGGCGGCGAGGCTCGAGCGGACGACGAGGGTCTCGAGCGCGCTCAGCGACGAGGCGATCGCGTCGGCCAGGCTGAACGGCAACCAGTCCACCTGCGGATCGGGGCGCAGCATGCGAAACGGCAGGACGATCAACCGCACGGCGGTCCTGGCGCGGGCGACTTCACCGGTCTCGGCGATCGCCACGGCCTGACGCACCGCGCGCGCCATCTCGGCGGCGTCCCGGAATCGATCGTCCGGCCGTTTGGCCAGTGCGCGGTGCAGGACGCGATCGACCGCGGACACGGCGGGCGAACCGGTCAGGACGGGCGGCTGATCGTGCACGACGGCGTGGAGGACATCCACCATCGTCGCGCCCGTGAACGCGGGGCGTCCCGCCAGCGCCTCGAAGAGAATCGCGCCGAGCGCGAACAGATCGGCGCGCGCGTCGGGCGACCGGCCGGTTGCCTGCTCGGGCGCCATGTAGTGCGGCGTGCCGACGACGACCCCGGGCAGCGTCAGGCGGGTCTCGCCGGCCGAGTCGAAGCCGACCGAGTTGAGCGCGAGGCCGAAGTCCAGCAGCTTGACGCCGTCCGGGGTGAGGAAGATGTTCGACGGTTTCAGGTCGCGATGCACGAGGCCGGCGGTATGCAGCGCGCCGAGCGCGTCGAGAATCGACAGCGCGATCGGCCCCGCTTCGGTCACGGTCATCGGCCCGCGCGCCAGCCGCGCGGCGAGCGGTTCTCCCTCGAGCAGCTCCATCGCGATGAACAGCTCGCCCTCGGCTTCACCGATTTCGTAAAGACGGCAGATATTCGCGTGACTGAGCTTCGCCGCCGCCCGCGCCTCGCGCAGGAGGCGCTCGCGCGCAACCGCATCCGAGGCGCGCATCATCTTGATCGCGATGGCTCGATCGAGGCGGTCGTCGTGCGCGGCGTAGACCACTCCCATGCCGCCCTCGCCGAGCAGCTTCGTCACGCGGTAGCGTCCGATCGTGTCGGGCATGCTCAATCCGGGGGCCCCTGTCCCCCGGAGCCAGCCGCTGATTGTGCCACAATAGTGGCCCCATGCCTTCCCACGCTGATCGCATCACTGTCTGGATGCGCGAGCATCTCGCCGCCGGCGGTGCGCGCGGCTTCGTCGTCGGCCTCAGCGGAGGCGTCGACTCGGCCGTGGTCGCACGGCTCGCGCAGATCGCCGCCGGCGACGCCGTCATCGGCGTCCTGATGCCGTGTCACAGCGATTCACGGGATGAGGCGGACGCGCGGCTCGTCGCCGACCACTTCAGGTTGCGGACCGTACGGATCGATCTCGCGCAGCCGTACGACGCGTTGATTGCAGGTCTGCAGAACGGGACGGCAGCGATTCGCGTCCGGAACGGCGGAACGCCGGACGACATCCGCGCGCGGCTGCCGCTCGTCAACGTCAAGCCGCGGCTCCGGATGGCCACGCTCTACTTCGTCGCCAACACGCTGAACTATCTGGTCGCCGGAACCGGCAACCGAAGCGAGCTGGCGATCGGGTACTTCACGAAGTACGGCGACGGCGGCGTCGATCTCCTGCCGATCGGACACCTGCTGAAGAGTCAGGTGGGCGGGCTTGCGCGCGAGCTCGGGGTTCCGGCGCCGATCATCGACAAGGCGCCGAGCGCGGGACTCTGGATCGGTCAGACCGACGAGGCCGAGATGGGCTTTACCTACGCCGATCTCGAGCGCTATCTCACCGAGGGTCCGGCGTCAGTGCCGCCGGCGCTGGCCGCGCAGATCGAACGGCTCGTGCGCGCGAGCGAGCACAAGCGCTCGCCGCTGCCAATACCCGACTTCTAGCGCGTTCTTCTCGGGCCTCGGGCGTCCCCCGCCCTTCGGCCTTCGACATTCCGCATTCGGCATTACAGCCCGTCATCCCCCCAACGCCTCGATCCCGGGCTGCGGCGCCCAGGTGGCCTGCGGCTCGACCGTCCCTTCGCTCACGGGCTCGCCAGCCAGGCGGCGCCGCGCGGCCCGCGCGGTCTCGCGTAACAGCGGATCGGCGGCGTCGGACAGCCGCTCGAGCTCGGGCGCGAGCGTTTCGAGCCGAAGGGCGCCGACAGCGAACGCCGCGCACGATCGCAGCCACGGGTCCTCGCTCGCCAGCAGCACACCGACCGCTTCGTCCATCGTCCGCACCTCGGAGCCGACCAGCCGGTCGGCGAGCACCACGCGCTCGGGGACGCCGATCTGGCTGTCGAGGAGCGGTACGAGCATCTGGTCGAGGTGCGTCGGCAGCACCTCCTCGAGCAGCTCAAGGGCGTCGGCGCGCAGGAACGGATTCGTCGCGCGCAGGCCGAAATAGGCATCGTGCAGACCCTCATGGGGATAGAGCAGCGCGAGCAGACGGAAAATCCGCTCGACCTCCTGCTCCATCGACTGGTTCAGCCCCTGCACGACCGGATCGTCTTCCGGAAGCCGCGCGCGCAGCAGGCCGAGGACCTGATACGAGCGGTAGTGCCCGAAGATCTCCGCCATCAGGAGCATCTCGACCGCCTCGGGCTCGGTGGGGATGTCGGGGTTGTTGCGCCTCAGCTTGTTGAGCGCCGCGATGATTCGGTGGCGAAGCGTGGGATCGCTTTCGAGCAGCGTCTCGACGAGCGCGCGCTCGGCGGCCGGCGTCGCGACGCGGACGAACACGTCCGGGATCTCCCGCTTGGCCTCGATCGGCGTTGCAGGATCCTGCAGACGGTCCCGGAGCAACCCCACGACGTCGTCGCCGAGCTGCCCGAGCGCCTCGACCGCATCGCGCCCCACCCGCGGGTGGCCGAGCCGTGCGGCGACGAGCGTCGCCAGGCGGCGCGATCGGCGGCGGCCCGCGGCGCGAATCGCGTGCCGCAGCACGTCGGGGTCGGTCTCCTCGGGCGCGAGCAGCCGCTCGAGCTGCGGATCGAAGAGGGGGGGAACGCTGGGGGGCAGCCGCTCCAGCAGCCGCGCCGCCTCGGCACGGTCGCGCGTTCCGGCGTCGCCCGGTTCGGCGATCATCGCGTCCAGCATGAGGCCGGCCGCCTCGAGATTCTGCGCGGTGCCCGGGCTCGCCAGAAAGGCGACCATTCCGGCACGGACGGAGAAGTCCGCGAAGTCGCCGGCTTCCTCCATCCGGGCCAGCGGATCGATGCCGAAATGCCGCGTCAGGTACAGCAGCGCTTCGGTGCGCGTGTCGAGGTCCGGATCCGCGAGCAGCGGCTCGACTTCGGCCTGGGCCGAGCGATCGCCGGCGGCGCTGAGGAGCGAGACGACGCGGCGGCGGATCGCCGGCGACGCGTGCGACAACAGCCCGCGCAGCGCCGGATGGACGGGGTTCGGCTGCGCCTCGAGCAGGTCGAGCGCGTACATCACGTCGGCGGGCTCCTCCGCCTTCAGCTTCGCCGCGAGCGCCTCGGCCATCGACCGATCGAGCGCGGCCGCGGAGGCGCGCTCCGAGTCGATGCGGTGCTTGTGGATGTTCTCGCGGATGGCGACGACGTACTCGCGGCGGAGTCGGCTCGCGATAAACAGCCACCCGAGCGTCACCGCCACAATGATCGCCGCGGTTCCGCGCAGCCCCAGCCCGAGCCCGCCCAGCCCCATGAACCCTTCGGTGACAACGCCGAGGGCGATCGCGCCGGCGGCGTCGGCCGTCCGATTGACGATGATGTCAATCGTGGACTTCACGTTCGCGCGCAGCGCGCCGGGAACTGGCAGATAGAGCAGCTCGAAGCTCGCCTTGTCGAGCGAGAAGCGCAGACCCTGATCGAACGCGCTCGCCACGACGACCGGCCAGAACGCCGGCACTCCGATGATGACCGCGACGGCGATCGCAATCAGTGTGGGAAGGACCAGGATTGTCGACGAGAGCCCGAAGCGGCGCAGCGCCGGGCCGGTCACGAGAAGCTGGATCGCGAACGCGACCACGCCGAGATAGGAATTGAACGCGCTGAAGAACGCCGTGAGGCGGTCCGCGTCGGCGCCGAACCGTGCCTCCGCCATCACACTGAACTGAAACCCGATCCACTGCGTCGCGACGGCCACGCAGATGACGAGCGCCGCGATCAGGCGCAGGTAGCGGCTCGCGGCGATCGTGCGGAGCGTGTCGCGGAAGGGCACGCGGGCGCGGCGCGTGCGGGCGCCGCTCCTCGGCAGCCGGCGCGACGCGGCCGTCACGATCGTCGCGGCGAGCGCGATCAGAACCGCGAGGACCAGGAGCAGGTTGACCGTCCCGACCGGGCCGACGAGCATCGTCCCCAGGAGCCCGCCGGCGATGGCGCCGCGCGAGGCGCCGCTGCCGATC
>JBOGJB010000210.1:0-3655 GCA_050745085.1 Vicinamibacterales bacterium | reverse complement strand
ATCTTCTCCTACGCCATCTTCTATCCCGCGATCGAGATCGTCGCGAGCATCGCGGCCGCGCTCCTCATCTGGTACGGCGGCGGCTGGGTGCTGCAGGGGACGCTCACGCTCGGCGCGCTGGTCGCGTTCCTCCAGTACGCCCAGCGGTTCTTCCGGCCGATCAGCGACATGTCGGAGAAGTTCAACATCCTCCAGGCCTCGATGGCGTCGTCGGAGCGGATCTTCAAGCTGCTCGACGAGCCGGTCGCCGTGCAGTCGCCAGCGGTGCCCCGTCACCCGGCGGCCCCCACGGGCCTCATCCACTTCGAGAACGTCTGGTTTGCGTATCACGATCGGGGGCCAGGGGCCCCCGGAGCAGACAGCGCAGACTGGGTGTTGAAGGACGTGTCGTTTCAGGTCGAGCCGGGCGAGCGGATCGGCATCGTCGGAGCGACCGGCGCCGGCAAGACCACGATCATCAACCTGCTCATGCGCTTTTACGACGTGAAGCGCGGGCGCATCCTCATAGACGGCGTGGACATCCGCGAGCGCGACCTGCACGAGCTGCGCAGCCAGTTCAGCCTCGTGCTGCAGGACGTCCACCTGTTCTCGGGGACGATCGCGGGCAACATCCGCCTCGGCGACACGACGATAGACGACGATCGCGTTCGGCAGGCCGCGAAGAGCGTCCACGCGGATCGCTTCGTCGAGCGCCTGCCGAGCGGCCTGCAGAGCCCGGTGGCCGAGCGCGGCGCGACGCTGTCGGTCGGGCAGAAGCAGCTGCTCTCGTTCGCGCGCGCGCTCGCGTTCGATCCCCGCATCCTCGTCCTGGACGAAGCGACGTCGAGCGTGGACACTGAAACCGAGTTGCTCATCCGCGACGCGCTGCACGTGCTGATGGCGGGCCGGACGACGATCGCGATCGCGCACCGGCTCTCGACCATCCAGGACATGGACAGGATCCTCGTCCTGCACAAAGGAGAGCTGCGCGAGATGGGCACGCACCAGGAACTGCTGGCGCGCCGCGGCCTCTACTTCACGCTCTATCAGCTTCAGTACAAGGAGCAGGAAGAGGCGACTGCCGCAAGGGACTAAACCGGCGTCGATCTGCGATGGGCCGATCTTGCGATCGGGTCATCATCAATCGGGGATTGAGATTATTTGAGATCTCCGATCGACGATCCATGTGCGATCGAACATGGATCGCGTGATCACCGATCGAAGATTGCCGATCGACGTTGACCCGATCACCCGATCGCTGATCGCGGCGTCCAGGAGTATCCTGTCCGCACCGCTCAACCTGCCTCACTGGTCGCGCAGATCCGTTGCACGCCTGTTACACGTCTGCGCGGGAGCGCCGAGGGCCGGAAGGAGGGGAGATGAGCACCATGACTCTGGACAGAGACGGACGCAGGATCGTCAGACGGGGCGCGCTGCTCATCCCCAACTTCCGATCGGCCATGCGTGGCGTGACCGCCGCGAACACCGCAGCCACGCTGTACTCTGACGCGCGAGAGAGCGTGGCGCGCCAGATTCTGGAGGACCTTCGGGCGGCGGTCCAGCCGCGGGGGATCGTCATCGAGAACGTCTTGCTCCGCGACCTGCAGCTTCCCGAGACGCTCAAGCAGGCCATCGAGGCGAAGCAGCAGGCGCAGCAGGAAGCGCAGCGGATGGAATTCGTCCTGCAGAAGGAGCGGCAGGAGGCCGAGCGGAAACGCGTCGAAGCCGAAGGGATCAAGGACTTCCAGAACATCGTCACGCAGGGCATCAGCGACAAGCTGCTCGAGTGGAAGGGGATCGAGGCGACGATGGAGCTGTCGCACAGTCCCAACGCCAAGATCATCGTCGTCGGGAACCCCCCGAACCGGGCTGCCGCTGATCTTCTCGGGGGATAGGTGACGCTCACCTGACGGCCCCGCGCGCTTGCGGCCGGCCTTTCAGGCAGGCGATTACCGGGGGGACGTGACGGCGGGCACCGGGATGTTCCGGGACGGTAGCGGCGCCGTCGCCTCACGCTGGCGGAAAAGCCGGTCGACCAGCGCCGGCTTGCTCGCACGGGGGTTCCAGCCCAGTCGTACGACGGTCAGCAGGACGGCCCGCCGCCCGAAGTCGAGCGCCTCGTAGCAGCTCCACATATAGACGTCGATCTTGCGTCCCTGGACCGCGGGCCCGGTATCCATGATCGTGTAGATGCCTTTGTACTTCTCTGGCAGGTTATCGATCTGCACGACCGATCCGACCGGCAGCAGGTCCGGGTCGGATGCCGCGATCCCCGTCCTCACCTGGACGCCGGACGCCGTCGTTGTCCCCTTGCAGTAGGCGGTCGCCGTGAAGCGGAGCCGGGCGCCGGGGGCCGGCGCCGCGGTCGATTCGCGCATCTCCGCCTGGCGGGCGGCGTAGCGCGAGTCGAGCGCGGTGACCTCGTACAGAAAAGCGAACCCGAGGGCCGCGCAGGCGGTCACCAGAAGCTTCCGCCGCAGGCGATGCCTCAGGAACATTGTCTGCCCCACCCGGAGGGGAGGTGAGCAGTATACCGCGCGGAGCACGACTGGAGCGAACTACAGATTGGTCACATGCCAGAAGTACTTTAATTTGAATGTTTTGCTCGTTCGAGCCGACGGTGATTGGCCAGGATGAAGAAGAGGGCGGTCCAGTAAGCCGCGATCGAAATCACGAGCGCCCCAACGGTCGACCCCACGAGATAGCTCCAGAACAGAGGAGTGAGCCGGCCCGCCAGCTGTCTAGCGTCCCGGAGGGTGACGTGCTCGAGCAGGTCCCGGAACTCGGCCATCACGCCCGGGGGCAGGTCCGCGCCAATCATCGCCGCGCCGACGACCGTTGCGAGCAGGTAGTAGGGGACGAGGATCCAGGGCAGGTTCGAGTAGATGCCAAGGAGGGCCGCGACCCGATTGAGATTCAGCGCAAACGCGGAGCCCAGTCCGAGGATGGTGTGGAGGCCAAGCGGCGGTGAGAAGCCCCAGAACACGCCCAGTGCGTAGGCCGCGGCGGTCCGGCGCGGCGTGTCGTGGGTGTGGAGGAGGATCTCGAAACGACGTCGGACGGCTTCTCTCATCGGAAGTGTTGGAAGCCCTCCGGCAGCGGTTCGTCCCGCCCATCGCGACGCAAGCGGACATCGGGTTCCTTCGTCACGACCCCAATCCTCGTCACGGCGACGCCCGGCGCGCGGCGAACGGCTGCGACAAGCGCGCCACGGCGTCTGGGAGCGGCTGTAAACAGGAGCTCATAGTCGTCTCCGCCTGCCAACGCCGCCGTGACCGGGTCAAGCCCCCGCCCTGCAAAGTAGCGTCGCGCGGCCGGATGCACCGGGATGGCGCCGGCCTCGAGCATGAGACCGGCGCCGCTGGCCTCTCCGAGTTGCCGGGCCCCCTCCGCAAGGCCGTCGCTCAGATCGATGCAGGCGGTCGCCGCGCGTGTGCGGCCGAGGAGCAGGCCGAGCCGCACCCGCGGCTCCGGCGTGCGGTAGCGCGCGACGCACTGTGCTTCGTCATCGGCGACCGGCGCGCGCCCCTCGCGCAGTATCTCCAGGCCTGCCGCGGCGGCGCCGATCGCGGCGCTGACATACACGGCATCCCCGGGCCGCGCCCCCGACCGCAGCAGCGCGCGGCGCGGCCGCACGCTCCCGGTTGCCGTCACCGTCACCACGAGGGGACCGGGG
>JBOGJB010000209.1:0-16999 GCA_050745085.1 Vicinamibacterales bacterium | reverse complement strand
GTGTATTTCTTCGCGATCGAGACGACGAGGCGGAGGTTCGCCTCGACGAGCTCCTTCTTCGCCTGCTCGGCCTGCGCCTCGCCGCGGTAGATGGTCTCCAGCGTCCGCAGGAGCTGCTCCGGCGTCTCCTGCAGCTCGTCGGCGAGCGCCTTGACGCCCCCGCGCAGATCCTTCTGCTTCTTGAAGAGGTTCCTGCGATCCTCCTCCTTCAGCCTCACCTTGCGGTTCTTGGGGTTGAGCTGCCGCTCGATCGCGTCCACCTCGCGCTGCGCGCGCTGGACCGCCTCGACCCTCTCCTTGATCTGCTCGATCATCCGCCGCTTGACTGCCTCGGTGAACTCGATGCGGCGGATGAGCTGCGACAGCTCGACGCGGGCGCGGAGCGCCGCCCAGCGGATGCGCCGGTGCTTGCGCCGCTCGCGCGTCGTGACGCCCCTCGGCGTGTCGGCGAGCTTCTCGTTCGCCTTCTCGACGACCTGCCACGCCCGGCGGACAGCGTCGATCTGCTTGAGGACCTCCTTCGCGCGCTCCTCGATACGCTCGTCGGTCAGCTCCTCGTCGTTGAAGATCACCAGCTCGCGAATCGTCCGCTCGCCGCTCTTGAGCTGATCGCCCATGTGGATGACCAGCTTCGCGATCGTCGGCGTGCGCGAGATCGACTTGATGACCGCGAGCTTCCCGCGCTCGATGCGCTTGGCGATCTCGACTTCTCCCTCGCGGGTGAGGAGTGGAACGGTGCCCATTTCGCGGAGGTACATCCGGACCGGATCGTTCGTCTTGTCGAGCGCCCCGGGCGTCAGGTCGAGCTCGAGCTCCTCGGCCCCCTCGCCTGTGCGGTCGAGCAGCTTGTCTTCGCGATACTTCTGTTCGGAGTCGACGACCTCGATGCCGGCGCTCCCGAACGTGCTGAAGAGGTCATCGAGCTCGTCCGACGACGTGATGTCGGCCGGCAGAAGCTCGTTCACCTCGTCATAGAGCAGGTAGCCCTTCTCCTTCCCGATGGAGATGAGCTGCCGGACCTCGTCGTATTTTTCCTCGATCGACAACGGCTTACCCTCCACTAGATCCACTACAGAGCAAAGTCATGCAAGTTCACGCGCTTCAAGACTTCGATGCGCGCCAGGAGCTCCTTCTTGCGGACCGACAGCTCGTTGTATTTCCCGTCGGGCGCGGCCGCGCCGAGCTCCTGCAGGCGATCGATTTCGCGTTGGACTTCGGCGCGCTCGCGCTCCAGCCGGAGCAGTTTGAGCGCATTGATGGCGTCTTCCGCGGGCGCCCGGCAGCCCGTCTCCGAGCCAATCTCCCGGACCAGCTGGGCCTCCCCTGTACTTAGACGCTCCAACAGGCTGTTCGGCAACGTGTCAGCCGGAAATCCTGCCAGAGACCGTGCCACGGTGAGGATGCCGCCGGTCGCCAGGCCGTCCAAGTCCCGAGCCTCCAGCTCATCCATGGCGCCGAGCGCCGTTGCCGGCTGGTGCAAGAGGGCCCAAATCAGGGCCTTTTCCGCCGGTTTCACGTCCCCGACCAGCCGAATTCCCCGCGCTGCCTCCGCCTCGCCGAGTGAGGTCCGCCGCTCGACCGCGGCCCGCCTGATTTCGCTTCGAACGACCTCTTCCGTAATCCGGGCCTTGTGCGCCAGGCGATCGGCAAATTGGTCTCTGGCGGCCGGATCGGGGATCCGGGCCGCGACGGCGAGCATGCCGTCGAGGAAGCCTCGGCGGCTCTCGGCGCTGGTCATGTCGTGCCCGCCGGCCGCCCGGTCGAGGAGGTACTCCAGATACTGCCGCGACGTGCGCAGTTTTTCCACGTAGACTTGCCCGCCTTGCTTCCGTATCAACGTATCGGGATCTTCCCCCGGCGGCAGCATGGCAACGTTGACCTGAAAGTCTTCCGCGACCAGCAGTTCCGAGGATCGCGCCGCCGCCCCTTGACCCGCGCTGTCGGGATCGAAACTGAGAATCACCTTGCCGGTGAACCGGCGGAGCAGCCGCGCCTGCGCCGGCGTCAGCGCAGTGCCAGACGAGGCGACGACGTTCTGAATGCCGGCCTGCCAGGGCTGCGCAAAGTCGAAGTACCCCTCGACGAGGACCGCGTACCCCTGCTGCCTGATGGCGGTCTTCGAGAGGTGGAGTCCGTACAGCGTGCGTCCCTTGGTGTAGATCGCAGTTTCCGGCGAGTTGAGATACTTCGGCTGCTGATCGTTCTCCATCGCGCGCCCGCCGAAGGCGACGACCGCGCCGCTCTCGCGGCAGATCGGTACCATGAGCCGGTTGCGGAACCGGTCGAGGATCGACCCGTCGTCACGCTGCGTGACCAGGCCGCTACGGACGAGGAGGCCCGAGGCGATCCCCTGACTCTCCAAATGGCGCCGCAGCGCGTCGCCCGATCCCGGCGCGTAGCCGTAGCCGATCGTCTCGGAGGTGGCTGGCGAGACGCCGCGCTCCTCGAGCAGGCGGCACGCCGCCCGGCCGATGGGTGTCGCCAGCTGCTCGCGAAACCACGCCGCCGCGAGCTCGTGGAGCTTGAGCAGCGTCTCGCGCTCACGGTCGGCCGCCTCGTCTTTGCGGGCGTCGTCCGGCTCCGGGACGGGAATGCCGAACCGACCAGCGAGCAGCCGGACCGCATCGGGAAACCCGACCTTGTCGTACAGCTCGACGAACCTGAACACGTCCCCGCCGACGCCGCAGCCGAAGCAGTGGAAGAATCCCTTGTCCGGGTTGACGTGAAACGACGGCGTCCTCTCGCCGTGGAATGGACAGAGTCCCTTCCAGGTCGCGCCGCTCTTCCTGAGCGGGACGCGGTCCTGCACGACCTGCAGGATGTTCGCCTGCATCTTTAAGTCGTCGATAAACGACTGCGGGAATAACGCCATCACAATGGGCGCGTGCCTCCTATTCCTTGAGCTCGATCACAGTGACTCCCGAGCCTCCCTGTTCGGGCGGCGGATGGCTGTGGCTCGCGACGAGTGGATGCCGCGCGAGGAACTCGCCGATCGCGCGCCGCAGCTGTCCCGTGCCGTGCCCGTGGATGACCCGCACCGTCCGCTGCTCGCTCACGAGCGCATCGTCCAGGAACTTCTCGGCGCGGGCGAGCGCTTCGTCGGTCGTGCATCCGATCACGTTCAGATCCCCCGGCACGCCCTGGCGCGGCTGCAGGTCCACGTTGACGCGGACCGCCGGGCGCGCGGAGGCCCCGGCCGCGAGCACCCGCAGATCGTCGAGGCGGACGCGGATGCGCTTGCCGCGCACGTCCACGTCGGCGTCGCGGTCGTGAATGCTCTGGACCGTGCCTTCGATGCCGAACGGCCCGGCCAGGACGCGGTCCCCGACCGACGGGGTCGGCCCGGGCACACCGGCCTGGGCCGCCGCTGGCTGGGACGTTTGCTCATCCGGTCCGGCGGCGAAGCGCCCGGCGATCGCGTCGAACGCCGCTCGGGCGCCCGAGCGCATCTCGCCCGTGTCGCCGGTCGAGACATGCTGGAGCTTGTCCGCACGGTCCCGCACGCTCCGGACGACCTCGTCGATCTCACGGCGCGCCTCGCGAAGCCGCTCGTCGAGCCGCTCCTCGAGCCTCCGCCTGACCGTCTCTTCGCGGCGCCGCATCTCCTCGTCCCGGGTCTGCAGGCGCGTCGCGTCGGCCGCGATCGCCTCGCGTTCGCGCGCCGCCAGCCGCCGCTCGTGATCGAGCGCGTGGAGGTCGTGCTCGACCTTTGCCAGATGCTCGGCAAGCTGGCTCTCGCGAGCGGTGCGCTGCGCCCTGGCCGCATCGATAATCGACGCAGGCATGCCGAGCCGCCCCGCAATCTCGAGCGCGAGGCTGCGTCCCGGCGAGCCGTAGATCAAACGGTAGGTTGGAGCGAACGTTTCCGGGTTGAAACCGAAGGCCGCGCATGCCACGCCGTCCGACGTCGAGGCGTACGTCTTGAGCGCGTCGTAATGCGTCGTCGCCGCGACGAGCGCGCCGCGCGCCTTGAAGTAGTCGACGACAGCTGCGCCGAGCGCGCCGCCGTCGGCTGGATCGGTGCCGCCGCCCACCTCGTCGAGCAGGATCAAGGACGGCAGCGCCAGCGCCCGGTCCATCGACACGATGTTGGTCATGTGCGCCGAGAACGTGCTCAGGCTCGCGGCAATCGACTGCTCGTCGCCGATGTCGGCGAACACCGTACGGAACACCGGGAGGCGCGTGCCGGCCGCAGCCGGGACGTGGAGGCCCGACTGCGCCATGAGCGGCAACAGCCCGGCCGCCTTCAGCGCGACGGTCTTGCCGCCCGTGTTCGGGCCGGAGATGACGAGCGCTTTGACCGGGGGGATGAGCAGAATGTCGACCGGTACCGGCGCGGCCCCTTCCGCGCCGGTGACCGCCGGAATCAGCAGCGGATGCCGTGCGCCGCGCAGCTCGAGGCGGCCGTCGGCTGCGAGCGCCGGCTCGATCCCGTCGCACTGCCTGGCGAAGCGCGCCTTCGCCTGCAGAACGTCGAGCTCCGTGGCGACTGCGAGGGTGCGATTCAGCTCCGCGCCGCGCCGGCGGAATCCGTCCGAGAGCGCGAGCAGGATGCGGCGGATTTCCTCCTGCTCCTGCTGCTCCAGCGCGACCACTTCGTTGTTGATCTCGACGGTGCTGAGCGGCTCGAGGTACAGACTAGCGCCGCTCGCCGAGCTGCCGTGCACGATCCCGGGAATCGCTCCGCGGTGCTCGGATCGGACGACAAGCACGTAGCGGCCGCCGCGATCAGTGACGATCTGTTCCTGAAGATAGCGCGCCGTCTCGCGCCCGCGCAGGTACGACTCGAGCGTCGAGCGGAGCCGCGCGCGCTGCTTGCGCATCCGATCGCGAATCGCCTTCAGCTCCGGGCTCGCGTCGTCCACGACGTCGCCCGCCGGGGTGATTTTGGCTGTGATGTCCGCACACTCCCCGTCGAACGCCGCGGCCGTGTCCACGATGGCGCGCAGCGCAGGCAGGGGATGACGGGCGCGGCGGACGCCGGCGCGCGCAGTCTCGATCGAGCGGAGGAAGCGCGCGAGACCGGAGAGCTGCAGCGGCTCGAGGGGGCGTCCCTCCACCGCGAGCCCGGTGAGAATGACGTCAATGTCCGCGGGGGCGTCGAGCGGGAGCGTGCCGCCGTCCTCGAGCAGACGGACCGCCTCGGAGGTGGCTGCGAGCGCGGACCCGACCTGCCGGGGATCGGTTTGGGGACGCAGCTCAGCCAGTCGCTGCCGCCCGAGCGGCGTTAACGCCAGCCGGGTGACGGCGTCCACAATCCGGTCGTATTCGAGGGCCCTTAGGGCGCCGGTTTGCATGTAGTAGAGAACCGAGTGGCCGGCCGGAGGAAACCTTTAGTCTATTAGTAGTTCAGGTCAGGCCGCGTCTATAACCTGTCAAATATCGGGGCGCGTCACACGATTGTCAAGGTCCGGCTAAAGCCGGACGCCACAGGTGTTTAGAGGTGATTGATGCTGCTGGCGATAGCGGCCGCCCCGAACCCGTTGTCGATGTTGACCACGGCCACCCCGGCCGCGCAGCTGTTGAGCATCGCGAGGAGCGCCGTCAGGCCGCCGAAGCTCGCTCCGTAGCCGACACTCGTCGGAACCGCGATCACCGGCACGGAGACCAGTCCCCCGACGACCGACGGCAACGCCCCTTCCATGCCGGCGATGACGATGACGACGCGGGCGGCGGCCAGCCGCTGCTGCTCCGCCAGCAGGCGGTGGATGCCGGCGACCCCGACGTCGTAGAGGCGATCGATCGGATTCCCCATCAATTCGGCGGTCACCGCGGCCTCTTCGGCAACGGGGAGGTCGGAGGTGCCGGCCGCGGCGATCACGATGACGCCGCGCCCCGGAATCACATCCCCCTGCTGCAGGGTAATCGCGCGAGCCGTGTCGTGAAACACGGCGCTTGGGAGGCGCACGCGGACCGCGTCGAATGTGGAACGATCCACGCGGGTCACGAGGAGGCTCTGCCCACGGTCCACGATGCGGGCGGCGATCTCGGCGACCTGGGCCGGCGTTTTTCCTGGGCCAAAGATAACCTCGGGGAACCCCTGCCGCACCGCGCGATGGTGATCGACTCTCGCGAACCCGAGGTCTTCGAAGAACGGCGCCTGGCGCAGAAATTGTAGGACTTGCTCCTGCGCCGCGGCCGGGCTTACGGCCCCGCGCCGTACGTCCTCGAGAATGACCTGCAGATCGATCGTTTTCATGCGCCGCCGTCCCGCCGCCTGCATTGACTTGCAGTTGAGCGGCACTATAGGATCTATCGGTTTGCCGTCTGACGGATACCCCGGCCCATGACGCCCGTCGACACTCTGATCCTCGTCCTCTATTTCTTCGTCCTGAGCATTCTGGCGATCTACGGCTGGCACCGGTACTACCTTGTGTATCTTTACATGAAGCACAGGGACAATGTACCGAAGTTGCCCGTCGCGACGCTCGATCCGCTGCCGCGCGTCACGGTCCAGCTTCCGATTTTCAACGAGATGTACGTGGCAGACCGGCTGATTCAAGCCGTCTGCCAGATCGACTATCCACGCGATCTGCTCGAAATCCAGGTCCTGGACGACTCGACCGACGAGACGCGCGACATCGCAGCGCGGACGGTCGAACGGCAGGCCGAGCGCGGATTCGACATTACGTATCTCCACCGGACCGACCGGCGCGGGTACAAGTCGGGCGCGCTCGAGGCCGGGCTGCGCGAGGCGAAGGGCGAGTACATCGCGATTTTCGACGCCGACTTCATCCCGCCGGCTGACTTCCTCCGCAACACGCTGCCGCACTTCGCCGACGAGAAGGTCGGCATGGTCCAGGCGCGGTGGGGGCACATCAACCAGGACTACTCGCTGCTGACGAAGATCCAGGCGATCCTGCTCGACGCCCACTTCGTACTCGAGCACGGCGGGCGCAATCGCGCCGGCTGCTTCTTCAACTTCAACGGCACAGCCGGAATCTGGCGCCGGGCGGCGATCGATGCCGCGGGGGGCTGGCAGCACGACACCCTGACCGAGGACCTCGACCTCAGCTACCGCGCGCAGCTCGCCGGCTGGCGCTTCGTGTTCCTGCCGGACCTCGTCTCGCCCGCGGAAGTGCCGGTCGAGATGAACTCGTTCAAGTCCCAGCAACACCGGTGGGCGAAGGGGTCGATCCAGACCTGCCGCAAGCTGATGCCGCGGATCCTGCAGTCGGACCTGCCGCTCGCGGTCAAGGCCGAGGCGTTCTTCCACCTGTCGGCGAACTTCAACTACCTGCTGATGGCGCTGCTCAGCCTGCTGATGTTCCCCGCAATGTGGGTCCGCTACAACATGGGCTGGTACGAGATGCTGATCATCGACGTGCCGCTCTTCCTCGCCGCGACCGCCTCGATCGCGAACTTCTACATGGTGAGCCAGCGCGAGATCTATCCCGACTGGAAGGCGCGGCTCAAGTACCTGCCGTTCCTCATGTCGATCGGGATTGGCCTCGCCGTCAACAACTCGCGTGGCGTCATCGAGGCGCTCATGGGGACCGAGACCGAGTTCACCCGCACGCCCAAGTACGGCATCGAACGGACGGGCGACGACTGGGTCGGGAAGAAGTACCGCCAGTCGACCGTCGTGCAGCCGATGATCGAGCTGGCGCTGGGGTTGTATTTCACCGCGACGGTCTTCTACGCGCTCGCGAACGAGATCTACGGCACGCTGCCGTTCCTGATGCTCTTCCAGGTCGGCTTCCTCTACACGGGCCTGGTCTCCCTCGTCCAGCAGTACGCGGGCGACGACGTGATATTGAAATCGCCCGAGATTGCGAAATGACGACGGAGACCACGGCGAAAGCTGGCCTGGAAGACGTCGTCGCCGCCACGTCCGCCATCTGCTACCTGGACGGCGATCGCGGCGTGCTGGCGTACTGCGGCCACGACATCCACGATCTCGCCACCCGCGCGGGCTTCGAAGAAGTCTGCTATCTGCTGTGGCATCGGCGCCTGCCCGCGCGCGCGGAGCTGGGGGACCTCTCGTCGGCGCTCGCCGCGGCGCGACCGCTGCCCGAGCCGATTCTGCGTCTCATGCGCGCGCTGCCGCCCTCGGACGGCATGGACGCGCTGCGCACGCTGGCGTCCGCTCTCGGTCACTACGACCGTGACGCCGCGGACAACTCGCCGCAGGCGAACTACCGCAAGGCGGTGCGCCTCACCGGCCAGATCGCCAGCCTCGTCGCGACGTGGGGCCGGCTCGCCGCCGGCGGCGGCGCCCTGGAGCCGGACCCGGCTCTTGGCCACGCCGCGAACTTCCTCTACATGCTGACGGGCCAGCGCCCGTCGGCGCTGGCGACCAGGGCGTTCGACATCGCGCTCGTGCTCCACGCGGACCACGAGCTGAACGCGTCCACGTTCGCCGGGCGCGTGGCGGCCGCGACGCTGAGCGACATCCATTCGGCCGTCGTGGCGGCCATCGGGACGCTCAAGGGCCCGCTCCACGGTGGCGCGAACGCCGACGTGATGCGGATGCTGATCGAGATCGGCGAGGATGCGCCGCCCTCGCGCATCGAAGAGGTCATCAAGGCGAAGCTCGCGCGGAAAGAGAAGATCCCTGGTTTTGGCCACCGCGTGTACCGCACCGAGGATCCGCGCGCGACACACTTGCGCCGCATGTCGCGCGAGCTGGGCGAGCGCGCCGGCAAGACCCGCTGGTTCGAGATGTCGCAGCAGATCGAAGCCGTCGTCAAGTCGGAGAAGAAACTCAACGCCAACGTCGACTTCTACTCGGCGTCGACCTACTACGTGCTGGGCATTCCGATCGACCTCTTTACGCCGGTCTTCGCCGTCAGCCGCATCTCCGGGTGGACGGCGCACATCCTCGAGCAGTACGCGAACAACCGGCTCATTCGTCCGCGCACCGACTACATCGGCCCGAAGTATCCGCAGACGTTCCTCGCGCTGGACGAGAGATAGGGGGTCCTTCATCGCGTTTTTCGCGATCGGCTCGAGCCCGGATCCGGCGCGGACGGCGTGGACGTCGCCATCTTCGCTGGCGAGATACAGCTTGCCGTCGGCGGCGACCGGTGAGGCCGAGAACGCGCCTCCCTCGCCGATCCGCCCGCGCCCGACGCGCTGGCCGGTCTTCGCGTCGTAGACGCTGACGATCCCACCGTTCCCGCACGTGAAGAGATAGCCACCGTAGAGGATCGGCGTGGGAATGTAGGTCCCCTCGCGGGTATTGCTCCAGGCGATCGTTTCACTCGATTCCTGGCCGGCCACGAGATGTCGCCGTTCGCTCCCGTTTTGATGGCATAGATGGGCCGCACGGGAGGATAACCGCCGGTGACGTAGGCGACACCGTCTCCCGCCACGGGCGTCGCGACGGTGACTTCGGAGTTCGGTCCGAGCGTCCAGAGGAGCTTCCCGGTCGCCGGGTCGTAGCCGCGAATCTTGGTTGTTGGCGACCAGCTCGTCGCGGCCCCCGCTTGTGACGAGCGTGGGCGTTCCCCAGATCGGAATCTCGTCGCGGTCCGTCCTCCACAACTGCTTGCCGCCCGCCAGGTCCCACGCGGCGACGTACGACTGCTTCTGCCTGTCTGCCTGAACGATCACAGAGTTCTTGTAGATGATCGGCGAGCTCGAGTGCCCCCACTGATACGTCGGATCGAAGAACCAGCCGCTGTCGAGGATCCCGAAGTCCACCCGCCAGAGCTCCTTGCCGGACATGTCGTATGCGACGAGGAGTCCCACCGATCCGAAGAGGGCGACTACACGCCGGCCGTCGGTCGCCGGCGTCGAGTTCGCCTGGGTCGACTTCGGATGCCGCTTCACTTTCGGCGCGCCCGTGTGCGCCGTTCGATCCCAGAGGATCTTTCCGGTTGCCTTGTCCAGGCAGTAGACCTTGAAGGCATGCTCCGACAGATCGCGACGGACAGAAGCTGATCGCCCACGGCGGCGGGATCAATGGGTTCACGTCCCACCTCGCGTACCTGCCCGGGAGCGGGACGACGGTCGTCGTGCTGACGAACCACGGCGGCGGAAAGCCGGTCGCCATCGCGAACGAGCTGCTGAAAGCCGCGGGCGCGTCGAGTTACTCCGCGCGCATGATCGCGACCGGATCCACTCTCGTCGCGCGACGCGCCGGCAGGTAGCAGGCGAGCGCCGCGACCGTGCCGAGAAGGGCGACTACGGCGCTGAACGTCAGCGGGTCGGTTGGCGTCACACCGAAGAGCAGCGTATCCATTAGTCTCGTGAGCGCGAGCGCTCCCGCAACGCCGATCCCGAGGCCGATCGCGGCCTGCCGCATTCCGTGCTTCAACATCAGTGCCCGCAGCGCCGCCGGCTCCGCCCCGAGCGCCAGCCGGATGCCCATCTCGCGCTGCCGCTCGGTCACGGTACACGAGAGGACACCGTACACGCCGACCGCGGCCATGACGAGCGCCAGCGTGCCGAAGGCCGCGAGAAGAAACATCGAAAGTCTCGTCGAGGCGACCGACGCGGCCAGCACCTCATGCATCGTACGGACGCCGTACACGGGCAGGGACGAGTCCATCGCCTGGACGTGCTCGCGCGCGCTCCGCACGATGGTCTCTGGCGGGAGGGTCGTGCGCAGCATCACCGCGAAACTATTCCAGGACGGCATTACTCGGTGGGGGATGGAGATCATCCCGGGTGGCTCGGAATCCAGCCCGAGCTGGCGGACGTCGCCGACGATTCCGACGATTGTCCCCCTGGGGAAGAGCACGTTGTCGGGTAGCACACCAAGGATCACCTCGCGGCCGATCGGGTCCTCGTCGGGCCAATACCGGCGCGCGAGCGTGCGGTCGATCACGACCGCTTGCACGGCGGCCAGCGAATCCTGCTCGGTCGGCAACCGGCCTTTGAGGAGGGGAATGCCGGCCACTCTGAAGTAACTCGGACTCACCACGCGGTACGGCACGGCGTCGGGTTGTCGCCCGGGCGGTGTCGGACGCCCGACGATGTTGAACCATGCGCCGATGCCCCGGCCGTCGACCGGCAGGGTGTTGACGATGGCGGCGGCGGTGACGCCCGGCAGACGCTCCAGCCGTGCGACGACATCTTCGAAAAAGCGAACGCGCTGAGGCGGCGTATACCGGTTGGGGAGCTGCAGACGGAACGTCAGGACCCCGTCGGCGCGAACACCGGGATCCACCCGCTGGAGCAGCGCAAAGCTGCGGACCAGCAATCCCGCACCCACCAGGAGAATTACGGCGACCGCCATTTCGGCGACGACCAGCACGGCGCGAACGCGGCCGCGTCCGCTGACGCCGCGCCCTTCGCGCAGAAGCGAGCCCGGGCCCTCGCGCGCAAGCTGCAGCGCCGGCGCCGCGCCGAACGACAGTCCGACGAGCAGGGTCGCCGCCATTGCTGCGGCGAGCACGACGCGATCGATCTGAATCGCTTCCAGGACCGTGATCTCGGGGGGGAGATTGGCGATGAGCGCCTGCAGCAACCCCCACCCAAGGCCGACGCCGGCCGCACCGCCGAGCAGACTCAGCACTACACTCTCGGTCAGGAGCTGCCGGACGATTCGAAGACGGCTGCTGCCAATCGCCTGGCGGACGGCAATCTCGCGCGCCCGCCCGGTCGCGCGCGCCAGCAGCAGGTTCGCCAGGTTTGCGCAGGCGACGAGCAGTACGGCGCCGACCGCGCCAAGAAGGACGACCAGCCTGGTCCGGACGTCCGACACGTACGACTCGCGCAGCGGCGTCATCCGGACATCGGGATCGGTCGAGGCGATCGAGGCGCGGATCGCGGACATGATACCGTTCAACTCGTCTGTCGCCTGGCGAGCGGTTCGATCCGGCTTGAGCCGGCCCAGGCCGAGGAGAAAATACTGGGTCCTCGAGTGTCGCATCTCCGGATCGAAGAGCGCCGGCCTCCAGAATCGCGCATCGCCGTCGGGGAACCGGAAGTCCGGTGGCATCACGCCGACAATCGCGTAGTCGCGGTCGTTCAGGGTGATCTGCCGTCCGATCGCGGCGTCGGGTGCGCCAAAGAGACGCGTCGCGAGCGGGTGAGACAGCACGATGACGGGATCGCGGCCCGACGCATCGTCAGCCGCGGTGAGAATTCGGCCGTGCTGCGCGGGAACGCCGAGCACCTCGAGCACGCTCCCGGCGCTGGTCAGCCCCGAGACGCGCTCCGGCTCGCCCCGACCCGTCAGCGTCGCCGGGCCGGTCACGAACCCGGCCAGCGATTCAAAGGCGTGCGCGCGATCCCGCCATTCGTAGAATACGAACGGCGACGTGCTGTCGATTGAGCCGTCATCCCGATCCGCCGCGCCGACGACGACCAGCCGGTCCGGCGCCTCGAACGGCAGGGGCCTGAGGAGCACGGCATAGACGATGCTGAAGATGGCGGTGGTGCCGCCGATGCCGAGCGCGAGTGTCAGCGTCGCGACGACGGTGAAGCCGGGCGCGCGCCGGAGCAGCCGCAGCGCATAGCGGACGTCCTGGAAGAATGTGGAAAGCATGGAGGGGGACCCTTTCGGCCTCGTTGTGGCACGAGGCTTCAGCCTCGTCTCGGACACGAGATCTCTGAACTCTGCGATCAGATGCCGCAGCGTCGCCAGTCGTCCGCTCGACCGCCGCGCGTCGGCGAGCAGGTCGTCGAATACCGCTGCCATCTGCGCGGCGTCGCGTGCGAACACGTCGCGCGGCAGCATGAGACGGAGAGCCAGCGTGTAGAGGGCCGAGGTGAGCCGACGCACTAGCTTTTCCTCGCAGGGGAGGGGGATAGGCGGGGCAGCAGGCGCTTCTCGCGGGCCATCGCGGTCAGCCGCTCGAGCCGGCCGGCCTCGAGGCGCGCCACGTCGCGGCCGTGTTTCGTGATCCGGTAGTACCGCCGCCGCGGGTCGCTTTCGGCTTCCGGTGAATCGATCTCGTCGATCAGGCCGCTCTCGAGCAGCCGACGGAGCGCGGCGTAGAGCGTGCTCGCGGTCAGGCTGACCTCGCCGCCGGTTCGACCGCGGATGTCCAGGATGATGGCGTAGCCGTGGAGGTCCTGGTCGGCGAGCGACAGCAAGATCTGGAACACCGGCGGTGAGAGCGGAAGGTGCTCGCGCGGGTCACTATGCCGTGCCACGGCATAGTTAGACGGAGTGCCCGACAGAATGGTTGGCCGTGGGGATCAAGACGGCTTACGTATTCCGAAAAATTGGGGTCTGACCCCATAATAGAGACGCCTCATTCATGGATCCCCGGTTCGTACGGAACTTCTCGGTCATCGCCCACATCGATCACGGCAAATCAACGCTGGCGGACCGCTTTCTCGAGCTCACCGGGGCGCTGCAGGCGCGCGAGATGGGGGCGCAGGTCCTCGACACCATGGACCTGGAGCGCGAGCGCGGCATTACCATCAAGGCGCACTCCGTCCGCCTGAACTACCAAGCGCTCGACGGGCAGACCTACATCCTCAACCTGATCGACACGCCCGGGCACGTCGACTTCTCGTACGAGGTCACGCGCTCGCTCGCCGCGTGCGAGGGGGCGATCTTGCTCGTGGATGCCTCGCAGGGGGTCGAGGCCCAGACGCTCGCGAACGCGTACCTTGCGGTCGACAACAACCTCGAGATCATCCCCGTCATCAACAAGATCGATCTCCCGGGCGCGCAGCCGGACGAGACGCGACGGCAGATCGAGGAGATCATCGGCCTCGACGGCTCCGGCGCGATCCTCGCGAGCGCGAAGGAAGGAATCGGCACGCGCGAGATCCTCGAGGCGGTCGTCCACCGGCTACCGCCTCCAGCCGGCGATCCCGAGGCGCCGCTCAAGGCGCTCATCTTCGACTCGTGGTACGACCCGTACCGCGGCGTGGTGATTCTCACCCGCGTCATCGACGGCGTCATCCGGCCGAAGATGAAGGTCCGTCTGATGGCGGCCGGCCAGGACTACGAGATCGAGCAGGTCGGCGTGTTCTCGCCAAAGCCGACGACGGTCGAGGAGCTCGGCGTCGGCGAGGCGGGCTTCATCGTCGCGAACATCAAAACCGTCGGCGACGCGAAGATTGGGGACACGATCACCGAGACGGCGCGGCCGACCGCCGAGCCGTTTCCCGGCTTCAAGGAGATGAAGCCGATGGTGTTCGCCGGGCTGTACCCGGTCGAGGGGCACCAGTACCCCGAGCTGCGCGAGGCGCTCGAGAAGCTGCGGCTGAACGACGCGTCGTTCTTCTTTGAGCCGGAGACATCGGCGGCGCTCGGCTTCGGGTTCCGGTGCGGGTTCCTCGGGCTGCTGCACATGGAGATCGTCCAGGAGCGGCTCGAGCGCGAGTACGGCATGGACCTCGTCACGACCGCGCCGGGCGTCCTCTACCGCGTGACGACGACCGACGGCGAGGTGATGGAGATCGACAGCCCGGCGAAGCTGCCCGAGTCGTCGTCGATCGACAGGATCGAGGAGCCGATCATCACCGCGATGATCCTGACGCCGTCCGAGTTTGTCGGGCCGATCCTGCAGCTCTGTCAGGAGAAGCGGGGCGTGCAGAAGACGCTCGAGTACCTGTCGTCGGACCGGGTGCTGATCACCTACGAGCTGCCGTTCAACGAGGTCGTTCTCGACTTCTACGACCGGCTGAAAACGCTGTCGCGCGGCTACGCGTCGCTCGACTATCATGTCACCGGGTTCTGGGAGTCTCCCCTCGTCAAGCTGGACATCCTTGTCAACGGCGAGCCGGTCGACGCGCTCTCGATCATCGTCCACCGGGACAACGCTTACGATCGCGGCCGGGCGCTGGCCTCGAAGATGCGCGAGCTGATTCCGCGGCAGATGTTCGAGGTCGCCATCCAGGCGGCGATCGGCAGCCGCATCATCGCGCGCGAATCGGTGAAGGCGCTGCGGAAGAATGTCCTCGCCAAGTGCTACGGCGGCGACATCAGCCGGAAGCGCAAGCTGCTCGAAAAGCAAAAGGCAGGGAAGAAGCGGATGAAGCGCGTCGGCCGCGTCGAGATCCCGCAGGAAGCCTTTCTGGCCGTGCTGAAAGTCGGGCAGGAGTAGCGGTTTCAACCCAGACGCGAGCGTCAGCGCGCCGAGCGTGAGCGAGGCGTGGGAGGCGCTGGGGGTGGGGCCCCAGCGCGAAGAAACAAAAGATGACTGCCACCTTCAAGAAGTCCACTCTCCGCGAGTACTTCGAGTCGATCGTCATCGCGGTGATTCTCGCGCTGTTCGTGCGCACGTGGGTCGTCCAGGCCTTCAAGATCCCGACCGGGTCGATGGAGAACAACCTCCTCATCGGGGACCACCTCCTCGTCAACAAGTTCGTCCTCGGCCCGGGCGGACCGGGCAGCGCCCTGCTGCCGGTCGGCGATATCAGCCGCGGCGACATCGTCGTCTTCAAGTACCCCGAGGATCCGGAGCGCGACTTCATCAAGCGCGTGATCGGCCTGCCCGGGGAGACCCTCGAGGTGCGCGAGAAGAAGGTCTACATCAACGGCGCGGCGATTGAGGAGCCGTACGTGCACTATCTCGAGCCGGCGGGCGCTTACGGCGAGGTCACCTCGTTCGACGTCCGCGACCGGTACGGCCCGGTTACCGTTCCCCACGGGCATTACTTCGTGATGGGGGACAACCGCGACAACTCGCAGGACAGCCGGTACTGGGGCTTTCTGCCGCGGCACTACGTCAAGGGCAAGGCGCTGCTGATCTACTGGTCGTACGACGCGGGGCCTGAGGCGACCGCCGGGGACGGTCCGGCCGAGTCTCTCTCGCGCGTCGTCTCAGTCGTCACGCATTTCTTCACGCGGACGCGCTGGGAGCGGATGCTCCGGCAGATTCGCTGACGAGGACCGCATGAGGATGATCAAACGGCTGATCAATCTCGCGATCGTCCTGGCCATCGCGCACGCGGGCTACAACGCCGTTCCGGTGTACTGGCGCTACGTGCAGTTCCGGGACGAGGTGACCGAGGTCGCCCGGTTCTCGGGCGGGCGGTCGGAGAAGGAGATCCGCGACCGTGTCGCGGCGATGATCATCCGCTACGAGGTGCCGCTCGATCCGTCCGAGGTTCCGATCGTGCAGAGCAGGAACTCAACGGCGATCGACGCCTCGTACGAACACCCGGTCGAGCTGCTGCCGAAGTACTTCTACAAGTGGAAGTTTGACGTGAATCTCGACGTCGTGCACGTGCGCCCGACGTCGGTCGACCAGATCCGCTAACGCCGATCGGCGCGAATCCGCGCTAATCCACGGCAACCGCCGCCCGCGCCGTCGCAGTCTCCGCGCCGACGGCTTCCCGCAGCGTTCGCGCCTCCCGCGCGAGCCCCGACCCCTGGCTGGCATCTTCGAATCCACCCAGATTGATGGCGACGTTGGCGTACGCGCCGCCCGCCGCCGCGTCGAGCAGCGCGGCCGCCACGATCACGTCGCTCGCAGCGGACGGACTGCCGTGTCGGGCCACGGCGACCGCCGCGCGCGCCGCTGTATGCACCGCCCGCAGCATCGCAAGCGGCGTGTCAATCGCGCCGCGCATCGCGTCCTGGATCGCCTCTCGTCGCGACGCCTTCTCCGCGTCGGCGCCCTTCGGCAGGCGATATGCGGCGACGACGCGGTCGTAGGCTTCGGTATCGCGATCGACCAGCGACGCCAGCTCACGTGCGGCCGGCGACAGCGCCTCCCGCGCGTCCGACAGCGCCGAGCGATCCTCCAGGGACCCGTGACGCGTCTTCGGCAGCGAGGCGACCATCAACAGGAGCGACGAGCCAACCGCGCCGGCCAGCGCGGACGCCGATCCGCCGCCCGGCGTGGGATCGGAGGACGCGAACGCCTTGAGAAGCTGCGAGAGGGATTTGTCGACGAGCTTGTCTGTCATCGTTTCTCGGTGTGCCGTGGGGCCTCGCGCCGGCTCAGGCTGCTCACTACGCTCGGCGCGGTGATTCGACCACCTTGCCACGCTTGATCACCGTCCGAATCGCGGGCGCGCCGACGCGAAGGAGGTCGATGGCGTCGCCGTCGACGAGCACGGCGTCCATGAGCTTCCCCGGCTCCAGGCTGCCGATCGACTCGTGCCGATCGAGCGCGTAGGCGGCGTTCAGCGT
>JBOGJB010000208.1:0-11747 GCA_050745085.1 Vicinamibacterales bacterium | reverse complement strand
CGACGGCTCAGTCAGAAACGCCTCTTCGGCGAGCTGCGGGCGCACGTGATATCCGGACGCGACGACGTCCGGACCGGCGACGGCACCTTTGCGTGCCAGCTCGCGGATGCCGACATCCACCCAGGCGGACACGCCGGAGCTGCGCACGGTCGTGACCCCCGACTCGAGCGCCGCGCGCGCGGCGCGCAAATTGGCGATGTGTGTGTGCGCATCGATCAGGCCCGGCAGGACGTGCAGGCCGCGCGCATCGACGATGCGAAGCCCGGGCGGCGGTGCGCCAGACCCGACCGACGCGATCCGGCCGTCGCGGACGACGATCGTCGCGTCTGGCATGACCGACCCGTTCCGGACGTCCACGACGTTGGCGTGCACGATCGCGAGCGAAGTCGAGGCCGGCGGGGCCTGCCCTGCAAGGAGGGCGACGAGAAAGATCGGTGTGAGTCGGATCATTTTTTCTTCCCCGGCTTCGGCCGATACTCAATCTTCACGTCGCTGACCGTGGCGATCAACCGCCCCGGTGACGTGTAGGTCTCGCGCCCGTCGGCCCGCGTTGCTTCGAGCTTCTCGCCAAGCAAGCTGACCTCGTCAATCTCCGAAGGGACCTCGACGGCAATGGGCTCCGCGCCCGTCGGCGCGACCGCCTTCAACGGCTCGCCCGCTCCGCCTTCGATGCGATCGACCAGATCCTTCGCATTCCGGAACTCGCTCAAAACAATCGCTCGCGTGATGAGCCTTCCATCCGGCGCGAGGGCGCCGATCGTCGCCAGATAGCGAACGTAGCCCTTCCCCGCTCGGATTTGCTCTTCCGAGTACAGATGACGGTTGTGCAGCGTGAAGGTCAGCCGCGCCGCTCCCATGTGCGGCGGCACCTTGATCCGGATGCCGTCGGCGGGATTGCGGCCGGCGACGACATCGCAGTAGAGGAGCTTCGTGCGCACGCCGCGGCCGAGGACGTTCGGACAGCTCACGTCGGCCGGCGCGACGGTCGGCGGCGGCGGCACCGGTTTCGGGGGCGGGCGACGTCGCGGCGTCTGCGCGTCGGCGCCTGCGGCGAGGCCAATCGCGGCCATGGTGGCAAGGACCGCGAGCGCGACCACCGGACGCGGCATCCCGCCAGTATAAGCCGCACCCTCACCACCCCTTCACGCGGATGCATTTGCGCGTCCCGGGCGACCCGCTGTATTCTCGGGGGCATCCAGGCTGTATACCGCCATGGCGCGTCACCAGCGATCCACCACGCCTGAACCGTCGCAGTTCGACCGGGCGTACGAAGGCATCAAGGCCCGAGTGACCGACGGAAGCTACCGGCACGGCTCGCCGCTCTCCGAGAACATGCTGGCGCGGCTGCACGGCACGAGCCGCACACCTGTGCGCGAGGCGCTCGCGCGCCTCGTGCAGGAAGGCTACGTCGAGCGCGTGCCGGGACGCGGGTATTTCGTCGCGCGGATCACCGTCCAGCTGATTCGGGACACGTTCGACGTGCGCCGGCTGCTCGAAGGCGCCGCGGCGGCGCGCGCGGCCGAACTCGCCACCGAGGAGGAGGTCGCGCGGCTCGAAACGCTGGCCGAGTTCCGCTACGCCGCCGTGGATCCCGTCGCCTACCGCCAGGCCGAAGCGGCCAACGCGGAGTTCCACCTCGCCGTCGCCGCCGCGAGCCACAATCGGCTGGCGGCGGACCTCATTCGCGACTGCCTCCGCCAGATGGATCGCTTCATGTCGCTCGTCTTCGACATCGATCCGTTTCAGGAGGAGTCGAGCCTCGAGCACAGCGCCGTGGCTGCCGCCATCCGCCGCCGGGACCCGGCGGCGGCGCGCGTCGCGCTCGAAGCACACCTCGACCGCAGCAGTGGCCTCATGCAGCAGGCGTTGCTGTACGGCCGCGTCAACGGCGTCTAAACGAGCAACGCGTTTGCTCGGAGTCGGGACATCACCCGGTTTCAGCAGGCGACGCGCCCATCTGGCGCAGGGTAGGGTTGATCCGTGGGATGGATGGTGAGAGCTGCTCCAACTATTAGGAGGCTTCGATCCATGAAGGTGAAACTCCGGATACCGGCGCTTCTGATCGCGTTATCAGCGGCGCTGACGACCTCGGCGATCGCGCAAGTGCAGACAGGCAGCATCCTTGTGAAAGCGAACGACGCGCAGGGAGCCGTGGTTCCCGGCGTCACGGTCACGGTCACTAGTCCCGTCCTCGTCGCGGGGCAGATGACCAGCGCGACCGACGCAAGCGGTGCGTGCCGGTTCCCATCGCTCCAGCCAGGAACCTACACGGTCAAACTGGAGCTCCAGGGCTTCCAGTCCGTCATCCGGGAGAACATCGTCGTCGCGGTCGGGCAGACCACGCCGGTTGATCTCGCGATGAACGTCGCGAGCTTGCAGGAAACCGTCACGGTCACGGGGGCATCGCCAGTCATCGACACGACCAACGCGAACGTCAACGTCACGCTCAGCCAGGACCTGCTGCAGATGACGCCGAACGGCCGCGACATCTGGTCCTTGATGGAATACAAAGTGCCCGGCCTCGTGTCGGCGCGGCCCGACGTTGGCGGGACGGCCGGCGGACTGCAGGGCGCGATGGTGGCGCGCGGCACGACCAACGGGCAGAACTCGCAGTATCTCAACGGCATCAACGTCGGCGATCCCTCGGCCATCGGGTTCGCGGGCTACTACTACGATTACGACGCGTTCGAAGAGCTTCAGATCTCGACGGGCGCGCACGACCTGTCGGTCCCGACGTCCGGTCTGTTCCTCAACATGACCACGAAGACAGGCGGGGATCGCTGGCAGGGGAAGGGCGCCTTCTACTGGGAGGGCGATAGCACCCAGAGCCAGAACATCGACAGCGAGCTTGCCGCACTGGGATTCAAGCCCGAGACCAACAAGGTCGATTACGTGTCAGACGTCACGTTCAATGCCGGCGGACCGATTCTCAAGGACAAGGTTCGCTTCTTCGGGTCGTTCCGCGACTGGCGTGTGCATATCAACGTGCCCGCGGCATTCTCGGAGGCCGTTCTCGATGAGACCAACATCACTTCTGGCCTGGGCAACGTGACCTGGCAGATCAACAACAATAACCGGTTCACCGGCTTCTACTCGCGTCAGTACTACAAAAAGCCGAACCGGTTCCTCGGCTCGAGTGCGCTCTTCACGAGCGACTCGAACTCGAACGAAGACGATGTATTCAACGTGTACCAGGCGCTCTGGAACTCAGTCATCACGAGCAAACTGTACATGGATGCCCGTCTGAGTGTGAACACGATCTTCTTCCCGTTGTACTTCAACGGCTCCAATCAGACGCTGCTGGACAACACGACCGGCATCCGGACCGGGAACGCGACGACGCAGGTTCAGCAGTGGCGGGACCGTTTCCAGGGAAGCGCAACGTTCCAGTACTTCCTGGACCAGCTCGGCGGCCGCCACGAGTTCCGGTTCGGCTTCGACCAGTCGCACGTGCAGCAGCGGGTCATCACCGACCGCTGGGACAACGTGGCGCTGGCCTACACGAGCGCGACCAACACGACCAACACGGTGACGCTGTTCAACACCCCTGTCGAGACCAAGGCGGCCGTCAACGTCACATCGTTGTTCATTCAGGACAGCTACAGCGTCAAGCGGCTCACCGTTTCGGGCGGCGTTCGCTTCGAACATGTCGAGTCCTACCTGCCTGAGCAGAGCAGCCCGCCGAGCCCGCTCTTCCCGAATCTGCCACGTAGCTTCGACGCCGTGGACGATGTGGTTGCGTGGAACACGTGGGGTCCGCGGATGAACATCGCCTACGACCTAACGGGCGACGGGCGGACCGCGCTGAAGGCGTCCGCCGGGCGCTACTACTATCAGATCGCGGCGGGAACGGCGAACGCCATCAACCTGAACGCGAACTACAGCGAGCAGTACAACTGGAACGACGCGAACCGCAACCTCCGCTGGGAGGCCGGTGAGCAGACGGGCTCGCCGGTGATCGCCTCGGGGATCACGACGACGTTCGACCCGGACATCAAACGGCCGTACACGAACGAGTTCACGGTTGGACTCGACCGCGAGCTGATCCCAAGCGTGAAGCTCGCGACGGTCTTCACTTATCGCGTCGAGCGCAACCCGCAGGCCAACCTGAACCCCGACTTTCCCTTCGCGACGACCACTACGTCGCGGGCCGACATCGGGCGGGACGGGCTGGCCAACACGGCGGACGACGGCACGTTCGTCTTCTACAACCGCCTCTCGACGGCGAACCGGACCGTGATCACCCACGACCCGAACAGCCGTCAGACGTACAAGGGAGTCGAGATCACCGCGACCAAGCGGTTCGCCGACCGGTGGCAGCTTCTCGGGGGCTACACCTTCTCGAAAGCCAGGATCGAGGACATCAGCGTTGCGGCCAACCCCAACGACTTTATCCTCTTCGACGGCCCCATCCCCGTCAACGACCGTCCGCACCAGTTCAAGCTCACGGGCACCTACGTTCTGCCCTGGTACGACATCTACGTGAGCGGCAACGTTCGCGCGCAGAGCGGACCGCCGATCCGACGGACGGTGAGCACCGGGCTCCAGGTCGGCGGCACGACGACGGTCAACGTCGAGCCGTACGGGGCGGACCGGCTCGACACGCTGCGCACGCTCGACCTGCGGGCCTCGAAGACCCTCCGTCTGCGGGCTGATGACGCGGTCGAGCTCGATTTGGACATCTTCAACCTGACCAACGCCAACACCGTGTGGGAGGTCAATCAGGGCACCGGCCGCACGAACGGGCGGCCGAACGGCGATCCGAACGCTGCGCCGGTGAACACGCAGCTCTGGAAGATCCCGACGCAGGTGCTCGCGCCGCGGATCATCCGGTTCGGAGTGTCGTACCGGTTCTAATAGCAGCGACGACGGTGATCGGATGATCGCGTCAGATCATCCGGTCATCGTTCATCGGCCTATCGGGTAAAGTGATCGGGACATCGGAGCTCATGTCCAGACCGCTGTATCCGTCTCGGATTGTCTGTCTCACCGAAGAAACCACCGAGACACTCTACCTGCTCGGCGAGGGCGATCGCGTGGTCGGAATCTCCGGTTACACCGTCCGCCCACCGGAGGCGCGCAGCAAGCCCAAGGTGTCGGCCTTCATCAACGCCCGCTTCGACAAGATCGAGGCGCTGAAGCCCGACCTCGTGCTCGCCTTCTCGGATCTACAAGCGGATATTGCGTCGGAGCTCGTCCGCCGCGGCTATCCCGTCTACACGTTCAACCAGCGCAGCGTCGACGGCATCCTGCAGATGATCCGCATCGTGGGCGCGCTCGTCGGGCGCGCGGAGGGCGGCGAGCGGCTCGCCTCAGAGATGGAGGCCGGCCTCGATCGGATCGGCGAGTCGGCGCGGGCGCTGCCCCGCCGGCCGCGCGTGTTCTTCGAGGAATGGGACGACCCGCTCATCTCGGGCATCCGGTGGGTCGACGAGCTGATTGAGATCGCCGGCGGCGACACGCCGTTCCCCGAGCTGCGCGACCAGCCGCTCGCGAGAGGGCGCATCGTGACCGCCGACGCGGTCGCCGCGCGCGATCCCGAGATCATCGTGGCGTCGTGGTGCGGCAAGGCGATGCGGCGGAAGACGATCGAGGAGCGGCCGGGGTGGAAAGAGGTATCCGCCGTTCGTGACGGACACATCTACGAGATCAAGTCGACCTACATCCTGCAGCCGGGGCCCGCGTCACTGACCGAAGGCGTACGGCAGCTTCACGACATCGTGCGGCGCGTCGTCAGTCCAGCACAGGATCGCCGTACGGCTCGGGAAGCGTGAGTGTCACCGTCGGCGTGACCGACTTGTGCTTGATGAGCTCCAGGAACTCCATCCGCGTGCGCGCGTCGGTGCGAAAGACGCCATGCATCGCGCTGGTGACGGCGAACGAGTTCTGCTTCTCGACGCCGCGCATCGACATGCACAGGTGCGTCGCCTCGACGACGACGGCGACGCCGAGCGGGTTGAGCTTGTCTTCGATCACCTGTGCGATCTGCGACGTCAGGCGCTCCTGAATCTGGAGTCTGCGCGCGAAGATCTCCACGAGCCTCGGGAGCTTGCTCAGGCCGATGACGCGCCCCTGGGGCAGGTACGCGACGTGGCACTTGCCGAAGAACGGCAGGAGGTGGTGCTCGCACAGGCTGTAGACGTCGATGTCCTTGACGATCACCATCTCGTTATAATCGACTGTGAAGAGCGCGTTGTTCACGACGGTGTCGACGTCGGCGGCGTAGCCGCTCGTCAGGAACCGGAGCGATTTCTCGACCCGTTTGGGGGTGTCGCGGAGCCCCTCGCGCGACGGGTCTTCCCCCAGCTCCGCCAGCAGCTGCCGGATGATCTCCTTCATTCTCGTATTGTACATGGCCGGTGTTTGTGACGCCCAGACCAGCGCGGCGGCGGATCCCAACGCGCTGTACGCGCAGCGCGAGACGCTGGCGAGCGCGCAGGAGGCGGCCGGGATCTGGGGCGCCCGCTTGCGCGAGAAGCCGGGTGATTTCGAGGCGGCGTGGAAGCTCGCGCGGACCCAGTATTGGCTCGGCGGCCACGCACCCGAGGACGCGCGCCGGACGCATCTCGAGGACGGCATTGCCGCTGCGCGTGCGGCGATCGCAGCGCAGCCGAACCGGCCCGAAGGACATTTCTGGCTCGCGGCGAATATGGGATCGCTCGCGGAATCGCACGGCCTGCGCGCCGGCCTCCGCTACCGCAAGCCGATCAGGGAAGCGCTCGAAACCGTCCTGAAAATCGACCCGACGTATCAGCAGGGATCCGCCGATCGCGCGCTCGGCCGCTGGTACTTCAAGGTGCCGGGGCTTTTCGGCGGCAGCAACAAGAAGTCCGAGGAGCACCTCAGGAAGTCACTGACCTATGACTCGCGTAACCACGCGTCGCTGTACTTCCTCGCCGAGACGCTCGTCGACATGAACCGGAAGGACGAAGCCCGGAAGACGCTGCAGTCGGTCCTCGGCGCGCCGATCGATCCTGCCTGGGGGCCCGAAGACCGCGAGTTCAAAGAAAAGGCGAGGCATCTGCTCGCGCACTTACGCTGACTCGCGCGCCCAAGTACGAAGCTCGAAGTACGAAGGCTGAAGTAAGTTAGAAGTTAGAACCTTACACTTCACTTCGACCTTCGTACTTCGTATTTCGTACTTGAGCAGGCGTCAGTATTTGTAGAATCCCTGTCCGGATTTCCTGCCCAGCCTGCCAGCCAGCACCATCCGCTTGAGGAGCGGGGGTGGCGCGTACGCCGGCTCGCGGTACTCCTCGAACATGATGTTCGCGATGTAGTAGGTCGTGTCGAGACCGACGTAGTCGAGCAGCGTGAACGGCCCCATCGGATAATTGCACCCGAGCTTCATCCCTTTGTCGATGTCCTCGATCGTCCCGAGGCCGTGCTCGTACGAGCGAATCGCGTCGAGCAGGTACGGCACGAGCAGGCGATTGACGATGAAGCCCGGCTTGTCAGGGGCGGTGATCGGCTCCTTCCCCAGCGACTGCGCGAAGGCGACGAGCGTCTTGTACGTCTCGTCGCTGGTCGTCAGGGCGCGGATCACCTCGACGAGCTTCATAATCGGGACGGGGTTGAAGAAGTGGAGACCGCCGAACCGGTCCGGGCGCTTCGTCTTCGCAGCCAGCTCCGTGACGCAGAGCGATGAGGTGTTCGAGACGATGATCGTCTCGGGCTTCACGAACCGCTCGACCGCTTCGTAGGCGCGCGCCTTCTCGTCGAGGTTCTCGATGATCGCCTCGATGACGAGGTCGCAGTCCTTGAAGTCGTCGACACTGGTCGTGCCTTTCAGGTTCGCGAGCGTCTTGTCGCGCGCGTCAGGCGTGACCTTCCCCTTCTCGACGCCGTCAGACAGGAACCTCTTGATCCGGCCTAGCCCCTTCTCGAGGAGCGGCTGCTCCACCTCGCGGACGATCGTCTTATAGCCCGCCTGCGCCGACACGTGCGCGATGCCGGAACCCATGAGGCCGCAGCCCAATACTCCTACCGTCTTGATCTCCATTCATGACTCCGATACACCATTGCCGGACTGCCGGATCGGGTCAGACAGCCTCGAGAATAGCAGCGATCCCTTGCCCACCGCCGATACACGCCGTCGCGAGACCGCGCTTCTTCCGGCGGCGGCGAAGTTCCAGGAGCAGCGTCAGCGCGAGCCGCGCGCCGGTCATGCCGAGCGGATGGCCGAGCGCGATCGCGCCGCCGTTCACGTTCACCTTGCTGCGGTCGAGCCCCAGCTCCTTCTCGACCGCGAGGTACTGCGCCGCGAACGCTTCATTGACCTCGATCAGGTCGATGTCGTCGAGCGTCAGGCCGGTCTTGTCCAGGACCTTCCGGGTCGCCGGCGCGGGTCCCATCCCCATCAGCGTCGGCTCCACGCCGACCGTGGCCCATGCCGTCAGCCTGCCGAGCGGCTTGAGGCCGCGCTCGTCCACCGCCCGCTGCGAGGCGACGACCAGCGCGGCGCCGCCGTCCACGATGCCGCTCGCGTTGCCCGCCGTCACGCAGCCGTTCTTCGAGAACGCCGGCGGCAGCTTCGCGAGCGTCTCGACCGACGTCTCGGGCCGCATGTGGTCGTCCTGCGCGAACAGTTCCTTCCCCTTGCGCGTCTTTACTTCGACCGCGACGACTTCCTCGGCGAGGCGGCCTTCGCTCCACGCGCGATGCGCGAGCTGCTGGCTGCGCACGGCGTAACAGTCCTGCGCCTCCCGCGAGAGGCCGTACTTGGACGCGCAGTGCTCCGCCGTCGCCGCCATCGTGCAGCCGCAGTGCGTGTCGAGGAGCGCCTCCCAGAGCGAGGCCTCGAGCTTGCCCTGGCCGAGCCGCAGGCCGCCGCGGAGGCCGCGGATGACGTGCGGCGCCTGGCTCATGCTCTCCATGCCGCCGGCGAGGATGACGTCCGCCTCGCCGAGCAGAATCTGCTGCGCGCTCGAGATGACCGCCTGCAGCCCGGATCCGCACAGCCGATTGACCGTCAGCGCGGGGACGTCGATCGGCACCCCCGCTTTGAGGCCGACGTGGCGGGCGCCGTAGATCGCGTCCGCGCTTGTCTGCAGAACGTTCCCGAAGACGACGTGGTCGATCCACTCCGGCTTGACGCCGCTTCGCTCCATCGCCGCACGCGACGCGATTACCCCCAGCTCGAGCGCGGAGAAATCCTTCAGCGCGCCGACGTAATCCGCCATCGGTGTTCGAGCGCCGTTGACGATGAACACTTCCTTCGATGCCATATCGATTCCTTTGTAGGCACCAGGCACTGGGCAGTAGGCAGTCTGCATATTGGCTGCATAGTGCAGGTGCCTGCAGATGGGCTGAGTGCCTAGTGCTTAGTGCCTAGTGCCTTCGCGATGTAATCGCCAGTCTCCCGCGTCCCGAGCGAGCCGCCGATTTCCGCGGGTCCATTCCCCGTCCTGACGGCCTGCTCGACCGCTCGCTCGATCGCCGCCGCGTCGTCTTTCAGCCCGAGGTACTCCAGCATGAGCCCCGCCGAGAGGATCGCGCCGATCGGGTTGGCGACGTTCTTCCCGGCGTACTTGGGCGCCGAGCCGTGCACCGGCTCGAACATCGACGTCCGCCCCGGGTGCAGGTTGCCCGACGCCGCCATCCCGAGCCCGCCCTGGAGTTGCGCTCCGAGGTCGGTAACGATGTCGCCAAACATGTTGTTGGTGACGATGATCTGGAACTGCGCGGGGTTCTTCACGAGCTGCATCGCCAGCGCGTCGATGTAGAGGTGCGTCGGCTCGATGCCGGGGTAGTCGCGCGCGACCTCCTGGAACACACGCTGCCACAGCGCGTGGCCGTGCGTGAGCGCGTTGCTCTTGTCCGACATGCAGACCTTCGTCAGGCCGTGCGCCTTGGCGTGCTCGAACGCGTGCCGGATGATCCGGTGCACGCCCTTGTAGGTATTCACCTCTTCCTGCACCGCGATCTCGTCGTCGGTTCCCGCCTTGAAGCGGCCCCCGATGTTGACGTACAGCCCCTCGGTGTTCTCGCGGAAGACGACGAAGTCGACGTCTTTCGGGCCGCGCCCTTTCAGCGGGCACAAACGCTCGTCGAGCAGACGCACGGGACGATGGTTGACGTAGAGGTCCAGCTCGAACCGCGTCCCGAGCAGGATGTCGCGCGCGTGGCGCATGTCGGGGATGCGCGGATCGCCAAGCGCGCCGATGAAAATCGCGTCGAACTCGTCGCGCAGCATCGCGTAGCCGTTCGGCGGCAGGCTGATGCCCGTTTCGAGGTAGTGATCCGCGCCGTACGGCAGCATCTCGAGGTCGATCTGCCGGCCGAACACACCCGCCGCCGCTTTCAGGACTTTAACCGCTTCGGCCGTAACGTCTTTGCCAATCCCGTCACCCGGAATCACCGCTATCCGCATGGGTGTGCCTCGTGCGCCGGGATTCGGTCCTCGGGCGGGGCCTCGTGCCTCGGACCTCGGGCGGGGCCTCGTGCCTCACCGCGGGACGTACCTCGTGACCTGTGTCTTACTGAGAGGTAGCCCGACGGACTAGGTCCGGGGCACGGGCCGAGGGACGAAGACCGGAGCACGGCCTTAGGCACGAAGCACAAGGCACGAGGCACTATAGGCTCTCCAAGGCTAGTGCCATCCCCATTCCACCGCTCACGCACAGCGTGGCCAGACCGCGCGTCGCGCCACGCTTCTTCATCTCGTGCACAAGCGTGACGACGATGCGCGCCCCCGTGCAGCCGATGGGATGGCCGAGCGCGATCGCGCCGCCGTTGACGTTCAGCCGATCCATCCGGATTGGCTCGTCCTTCATGACCGCGAGCACCTGCGGCGCGAACGCCTCGTTCAGCTCCACCAGATCGAAATCGTCGAGCGTCAGACCCGTCCGCGCGTAGAGCTTGCGCATCGCCGGGACCGGTCCGATGCCCATGATTCGCGGATCCACGCCCGCGCTCGCCCAGCCGGCAATGCGCGCGAGCGGCTTCGCGCCCGTCGAACGAGCGCGCTCCGCGCTCATCAGGACGAGCGCCGCGCCGCCGTCCGTGATGCCGGACGAGGAGCCGGCGGTGATAATGCCGGGCCGACCCTCCACCTCGCCGAACACCGGCGGCAGCTTCTTCAGACTCTCAATCGTCGTCCCCGCTCGCGGGTGCTCGTCGCGATCCAGGATGAATTCGCGTCCTTTCGCGTCCTTGACGGCGACCGGTGCGATCTCGTCGACAAAACGTCCGGTGTGGATCGCCGCTTCCGCACGCCGCTGGCTCTCGAGGGCGTAGCAGTCGGACTGCTCGCGCGTGATCCCGTACTGCCGAGCAAGCACCTCCGCCGTCTCCCCCATGACCATGTTCGACAGCGGGCAGCTGAAGCCGTCGCGATACATGGCGTCGACGAGCTGGAAGCTCCCCATCTTGTGTCCCCATCGCGCGTCTTCGGAGTCGATGAGGTACGGCATGCGGCTCATCGACTCGATGCCGCCGGCGAGGACGATCTCAGATTCCCCCAGCAGGATCGATTGCGCCGCCGACGCGATCGCCTGTAGTCCCGAGGCGCACGCCTTGTTGATTGTCTGCGCCGGGGCCTGGTGCGGCACGCCTGCGCGATGGCCGACCTGGCGGGCCGGATTCGGGCCAGATCCGGCCTGGCGCGCGTGGCCGAACAGGATCTCGTCGATGTCAGAGGGAGCGATCGCGGCCTCGACGATCGCTTTCGTCGCCGCGACCGCGCCGAGCTCCGCGGGGTGGACGTTCCGGAATGAACCGCCGTAGCGACCGATTGGGGTGCGGAC
>JBOGJB010000207.1:0-3265 GCA_050745085.1 Vicinamibacterales bacterium | reverse complement strand
GTGTCGATGAGGGCGGCATCGCTTCGATCGACCGCGCCGGGATCGCGCGCCCCTCCGAGAAACGCCCGGATGAGGACGCTGTCCGCCGGCGCGCGGCCCGACCATTTCGACGAAATCCAGGTGACAGCCATGAGCGGCATGCGCTCGGCGCGCGGGACGACGAATCCGCTGCCGGCCAGGGGATCGCCGACCGCGTGGCGGTCGAATGCGAGCGTGACGATCGCGCTCGACGTGTACGAGATGCCGCCGCAGAGCGCCGCCAGGTCGGCGTCGAGCGGTGCGAGCATCTCCGCAGCGGCCCACGCTGGCGCGGCGACGACAACGACCCCGCAGGAAAGGCGACTCTCCTGTTGATACACGCGGAAAAGTGGGCCGTCCTCTTTTCGGACGGCCCCGACCCGCGTGCCAAAGTGGATTGTGCCCGGTGGCAACGCGGCCTCGAGCGCCTGCACCAGCTCGCCCATGCCGCCCGGAAGAGAGAGAAAGAGTCCTTCCCGAGCCTTTGAGGCTGACGGCGAGGCGGGGGTGTCGGACCGGCCCCGAGCGCGTAGTCCTTTCATCACGCTCCCCTGGGTCAGCTCGGCGTCGACGAGCATCGGATAGAGCGGGAAGATCGCGAGCCGCTCGATGTCCCCGGCGTGGATGCCAGCGAGCAGCGGCTCGGCGATGTAGTCAACCGCTTCACGTCCGAACCGCCGGCCGATGAACGAGCCGATCGATTCATCCGGCACGAAGCGCGCGCGCACGAGCGGCTCGAGCGCCATGCGCGCGCGGCCGGCGAGGGAGAGCATCGACGCGCCGGCGGCTGCGCGCCACGTGAGCGGAAGGCCGAGGACGGCCGGACGCGGAAGCGGGTGGAGGCGGCCGTCTCGCAGCACGAACGACGTGCGTGGCGGAGAGGTGGGCATGAGCCGGCCGCCCAGGCCCAGCGCTTCGCAGAGCGCGATCCCGCCCGGTTTGGTGGCCAGGAGCGCGTCTGGCCCGGCGTCGATGACGAACGGCCCCTCGCGCTCGGTGAGGATCAGCCCGCCGGCGCGACGCGACGCCTCGAGCACGATCGGCGTGACGCCGCAGCGATGCAGCTCGTAGGCAGCGGCCAGGCCGGCGATGCCGGCGCCGATGACGACGACGGGAGCCTCGCTCACGCTGGGCGGGCTGATTCGCGGCATCCGGTGGCTACGCCCGATACTCGTGCACGAAGCGTGCGAGCGCCTGCACCTGCTCGACCGGCGTCGTCGGCAGAATGCCGTGACCGAGGTTGAAGATGTGGCCCGGACGGCCCGCGGCGCGGCGCAGGACATCGGCGGCGCCGGCGAGCAGCCGCGACTTCGGGCCGAGCAGCAGCGTCGGATCGAGATTGCCCTGTACGGCGCGGTCGTCGCCCGCTTGGCGCCAGCCCTCGTCGAGCGGCACGCGCCAGTCGAGGCCGATCACGTCGCCGCCAGCCTCGCGCATGAGCGGCAGCAGCGTAGACGTGCCCACGCCGAAGTGAATCGACGGCGCGTGGCCGGCGATTGCCTCGAAAAGGCGCTTCGAGTGGGGCATGGCGAACTCGCGATAGTCGGCGGGGCTGAGCGAGCCGACCCAGGAGTCAAAGACCTGCACGGCCTGCGCGCCGGCCTCGATCTGCGCGGCGAGATAGTCACCGATCGTCGCAGCGAACAGATCGAGCAGGCGATGCCACGTGTGCGGCTCGGCGTACATCAACGCCTTGGTCCGCGCGAAGCTCGTGGACGGACCGCCTTCGATCGCATAGGACGCGAGCGTGAACGGCGCTCCCGCGAAGCCGATGAGCGGCACGCGGCCGTCGAGCTCACGCCGGACGATCCGGATCGTGTCGAGCACGTGGGCGAGCGTCTCGCGCGGCTCGACGCGCCGCAGACGATCGACGTCCCCGCCCGAGCGGATCGGACTGGCGATCGACGGTCCCTCGCCCTTGACGAAATCGAACGGGAGCCCCATCGGCTCGAGAGGGACGAGCAGATCGGAAAACAGAATCGCGGCGTCCAGATCGATCCTGGCGAGGGGCTGAAGCGTGACGGTCGCCGCCAGATCCGGCGCGCGGCAGATGTCGACGAGCGAGTGCCGCTCGCGGAGCGCGCGGTACTCGGCCATGTAGCGTCCGGCCTGGCGCATGAACCAGACTGGGGTCACGTCAACAGGTTCGCGCCGGCAGGCGCGCAGGAAGCGGTCCCCCGGACGGCGACCCGGCCCGGGGCCGGCGGCTCTTCGACCAGGCTCAGGGCCTGGGGCGGTCACGCCGCAACCAGCGTGCGGGCGAGGGCGAGCAGGTCCTCCAGCCACATGGGCTTGAAGCGGAGGGAGGCGCCGAGCGACTTGATCTCCGCCGCGGTGGCCTCGGGCATGAAGTAGTCGCCGGTGACCATGCCGACCGGCACTTCGACGAGATCGGGATTGGCGCGCAAGCGGCGGAGCATCTGGACGCCGTTCACGAGCGGCATCCGGAGGTCCAGGATGATGGCGTTCGGCCGCATCTCCTGCGCGATGGTCAGGCCGGTCTCGGCATCCGCGGCGGTGGCGACCGCGAACCCCTCGAGCTTGAGCAGACGGGACAGCGTATCGAGCGCCGACCTGTCGTCGTCTACGATGAGAATACTCTTGGTTGGCTTGGTGGCCTCGGGCGTATCTATTGGAATCACAGTGAGTTCCTCCATTATGGGCGTGACGGCGCGGATCGTCAAACGGCCGCCAAAATCGCGGCGCTCGGGCAGGGCCGCTTTGCAGATGTGGTAGAGTTTCGGGTTCGTCAACGCCGGAGGCTTCGTGCCCATCCTGGTTCGACCAGTCCGTGAGCAGCTCGAGCACGACCGCGTCATCCGCCACCTCCAGGCCAAACTCAAGCGCAAGTACGATGTCATCGTAAACATCGGCGAGGAGAAGAACGCCGCGGTGAAGTCCGGGCCGCTGATGGTCTACCCAGACCTCGTGCTCAACTCATCGGAGAAAGGGCGCAGGCTGAGCGGCGTCATCGAGGTCGAGACGGGGGAGTCGGTCAACCACCTCGAGGCGATGGCCCAGTGGACGCATCTGGGCCGGGTGCGGGTGCCGTTCCACTTGTACGTGCCGGCCGGCACCGTCGACATCGCGCGGCGGCTGTGCGCCGACAATGCGGTCAGCGTGTCGGAGATCTGGACCTACCACGCGATCGGCGATCAAATTCGGTTCACAATGATCCACCGCGCGCCGACGCCGGCCCCGCGCGCGCCTCGGCCCGCGCGGCCGAAGAGCGGCAGCGCCGCCCGCC
>JBOGJB010000206.1:0-2671 GCA_050745085.1 Vicinamibacterales bacterium | reverse complement strand
GCTCTTCCCCGGGCGCGACTTCAAGGCGCCCGCCAGCGAGCTGCGCAATCACGGCTCGTCGTCGGTGCAGTTCGGGCGCGGCTCGGTCCTCACGGTCGACCTCACCAACCGCTGCAACATGATGTGCGATCCCTGCTTCATGGACGCCAACCAGGTCGGCTACGTCCATGAGCTCTCCTGGGAAGAAGTGAAGCAGATCCTCGACGACTCGATGTCGATTCAGCCGCGCCGCCAGATGTCGGTGCAGTTCTCGGGCGGCGAGCCGACGATGTCGCCGTACTTCCTTGACGCGATCCGCTACTCGCGCAAGGTCGGCTACAACAGCGTGCAGGCGGCGACCAACGGCATCGAGTTCGCCAAGAGCCCCGAGTTCGCGAAGGCGGCTGCGGAAGCGGGGCTGCGCTACGCCTATCTGCAGTTCGACGGCATCGGTAACGCGGCGAACTCCCACCGGCTCGTCGGCAACCTGTTCGACGTGAAGCTCAGGGCAATCGAGAACCTCCACGCGGCGGGCGTGGACATCGTCCCGGTCACGACGATCGTCAACGGGATCAACAACGAGCAGGTGGGGCGGATCATCCAGTTCGCGCTCGACAACCCGAAGAAGATCAACTTCCTCTCGTTCCAGCCGGTGTCGTTCACCGGCCGCGACGAGGAGGTCACACCGGAGCGCCGCGCGGCGCAGCGCTACACGCTGTCGCACCTCGCGCACGACGTGAAGAATCAGACGCAGATCGGCGAGCCCACTCGCGACTGGTTCCCGATCTCCTTCCTCGGCACGTTCACCGACTGGGCCGACCTCGTGCACGGGCCGACCGCCGAGTGGGGGAACCTGACCTGCGGCTGCCACCCGAACTGCGGCATCGGGATGGCGGTCATGATCGACAAGGAGACCAAGGAGGCGGTGCCGGTCACCGCGTTCCTCGACGCCGACCAGCTCGCGAAGGACCTGAGGAAGGTGAACGACGCGGCGCGTGGCCAGAAGCTGTCGGTCCTCGGCATGGCGCTGGCGATGATGAAAAACTACGACCCGTTCAAGGCGCCCAAGCACTTCAAGCTCGCGGACCTGCTGAAGAAGTTCGATAAGACGTTCGGCGCGACGGGCAAGGACTACGGCAAGGTGACGGCCGACCGGACGACGGCGGACATCCAGCGGCGCCGCGCGGACCGCTGGAACTTCCTGTTCATCGCGGGCATGTGGTTCCAGGACCTGTTCAACTACGACTTCCGCCGCACCGAGCGCTGTATCATCCCGTACGCGACGCAGGAGGGGGAGATCTCGTTCTGTGCCTACAACACGGGCATCGGGTGGCGGAACATCATCGAGAAGATGCACATGACGGCCACCCTCACCAAGTGGTACGAGGACCACGGACGCCACGAGATTTTCGCCGGGAACAAGGCCGTGCCGCTCGCCTCGAAGGAGCACCATCTCGTGCTCGACGCGGCGGCCGTCGCGGCGGGACGCCAGACGGATCTGGACGAGGCAGGCATCGCGAAGAACGCGCGCGAGGAGAAGCTGCGGGCGCGGGCGAAGGCGAACCCCAACGGCAACCAGGCGCAGCAGCTCGAGAACGAGCGCATGATGCAGCTCTATCGCAAGCACGTGCTCAAGGACCGGGACGCCGACACGCCGACCGTCCAGATTCAGGGGTTGGGCAAGAAGAAGGACGCACCGATCGCTACTCACTAACGCTGTAGGCGCCTCACTGAGATCAGAGGGGCCGCGTGGTCGGACACCGCGCGGCCTTTTCTTTTTCCCCGCGGCGGTCTAGGCTGCCCACATGAAGATTGGCGTGCTCGGGACCGGAGATGTGGGCCGCGTCCTCGGCGCGGCGTGCGTGACGCTCGGACACGACGTCATGATCGGCTCGCGCGATCCGAACCAGCAGAAAGTGAAGGACTGGGTCGCGAAGACGGGGCCGCGCGCCTCTTCGGGCACGTTCGCCGATGCGGCTCGACACGCCGAGATCGCGATCGTGGCGACGCGGTGGGACGGCACGGAGAACGCCCTCGGCCTGGCCGGCGCCGGCAGCCTGGCCGGAAAGGTCGTCATCGACGCGACGAACCCTCTCGACTTCTCATCGATGCCGCCGGCGCTGGCCGTCGCCGGCACCGACTCCGGCGGCGAGCGGATCCAGCGATGGCTGCCCGCGGCGAAGGTGGTCAAGGCGTTCAACATCGTCGGCAACCCGCATATGTTCAGGCCGGACTTTCCCGGCGGGCCGCCCGACATGGTCATCTGCGGCAACGATGCCGGAGCGAAGCAGGCGGTCACGCGGCTGCTCTCCGAGTTCGGCTGGCCGGCGATCGATCTGGGCGGCATCGAGTCGTCGCGGTACCTCGAGGCGCTCGCGATGATCTGGATCCTCGAGTACTTCAACACGAGGAGCGGCAATCACGCCTTCAAGCTGCTGAGGAAGTAAGCGCCCGCATTTGCCCTGTCCGCCCCGTGCGTGCGAAGATCGCGGCCTCTCATGGGCCCCCGTCTCCGGTGGGCGCTGATCCTCGTCACGCTGACAGCGGCGTACTTCGTCGCGGGGAGGCTGGGGCTCTCGCTTGCGTTCGTCCATTCGAGCGCGAGCGCGGTCTGGCCGGCGACCGGCGTCGCGCTCGCCGCAGCGCTGCTCTTTGGCGCGCGAGTGTGGCCGGCGGTGGCCGCCGGCGCCTT
>JBOGJB010000205.1:0-6702 GCA_050745085.1 Vicinamibacterales bacterium | reverse complement strand
AGCCGAAGCCGTCAAAAAGCGGCGTGGATGTTGTCGCGCTCGCCTGGGTACCCATCCTGCTCGCGTTCATGATTGTGGCGGCCGGCGCTCAGACCAAGCCGCGTGCCCGCGATCTCGGGATTCCGTTCGACGGGACGCCAGGACCGCTCAACGCGATCACCGACGTCGGCGGCGTCGAGGTCGGCCTGGCGACGCTCACAGCCGGCCCGGCGAGAACCGGCGTGACCGCCATTCTGCCACGCGGCAAGGCTTCGTCCGATCCGGCGTTCGCGGGTTGGTTCTCCCTGAACGGCAACGGAGAAATGACCGGCACCACCTGGATAGAGGAAGCGGGCTTTCTCGAGGGAGCGGTCTTCATTACGAACACGCACAGCGTGGGCGTCGTCCGTGACGCGGCGATCGCGTGGTCGACGAAGCACGGCAAGCTGTTTCAGCCCTGGTCGCTGCCTGTGGTGGCCGAGACCTACGACGGGGGGTTGAACGACATCAACGGCTTCCACGTGAAGCCGGCGCACGTGTTCGCGGCGCTCGATGGCGCGCGCGGCGGACGCGTCGCCGAGGGGAACGTCGGCGGCGGCACCGGGATGCGGTGCTACGGCTTCAAGTGCGGGACCGGCACGGCGTCGCGGAAGGTCGCCGCCGATGCGGGCGGTTACACGATCGGCGTCCTCGTGCAGGCGAACATGGGGCTGCGACAGCAGCTGCTGGTCGCCGGCGCGCCGGTGGGAAAGGAGGTGTCGTCTGGTTCCGCCGGGCTGAAGCCCGGCGCCACCATGACCGAGGAACTCGGCTCCATCATCATCGTTGTCGCGACCGACGCGCCGATGCTCCCGCACCAGTTGAAACGCGTGGCGCGGCGCGCGTCCCACGGCCTGGCTCGAACGGGGGCGACCTCCGGCAACGGTTCCGGCGACATCTTCATCGCGTTCTCGACCGCGAACGGCGGCGCCGCGTCGGCGCAGGACTCCGCGCAGGTGGCGATGATCTCGAACCGGCGCATCAGCGCGGTCTTCGACGCCACGGTACAGGCCACCGAGGAAGCGATCCTCAACGCGCTCGTTGCGGCGGAGACGATGACCGGCGCGGACGGCCGCACCGTCGCGGCGATCCCGCACGACCGCCTGCGCGAGGCGCTTCGAAAGTACAATCGCCTGCGGTGACGGCCTGATCGGGTGAACGCGTGATGTCCGAGGAAGCGCGCCGAGCGAAAGCGAGCAGCCTTGAGCCCGCGCGAGCCGCGCAGCCCGGCGAGCGCGAGCGAGCGGGGGTGGGGCCCCGCGAGCTGAGGGTGACGTCGTAGGCGGCGGGGGTGGGGCTTCACAAGGCTGAAGGTCGAAGGACGAATGCTGAAGTCAGCGCGCCGAACGAGAGTGAGGCGTGGCAGGCGATGGGGGTGGGGCCCCACCGCAAGTAAAGAAACGATGCCGGCATGTCACTAGTGAGAGACGCCATCCTGGCGGGCTCGACCAATGTCTGGCTGCGCGAGAAGGCGATGCGGGCGCCGTTCGTGCGCCGATCGGTGTCGAGGTTCATGCCTGGCGAGCGGATCGAGGATGCCATCGAGGCGGCGCGCGAGCTGCAAATCTCGAAGATCACGACGATCCTGACGCGGCTCGGGGAGAACCTCGAGAAGCCGTCCGAGGCGGACGAGGTGGCGGCGCACTACGTGGACGTCATGACGCGCGTGAAGAACGCCGGCCTCGACGCGCAGATCTCGATCAAGCCGACGCAGCTCGGCCTCGACTTCGACGAGGCGCTGTGCCGGCGGCATCTGTTCGGGCTCATCGACAAGTCGGACGCGCTCGGCAACTTCGTCTGGATCGACATGGAGAGCACGCCGTACGTGGATCGCACGCTGGCGCTCTTCCGCGCGGCACGCCAACGGTCGAAGCACGTGGGCGTCGCGATCCAGGCCTACCTCTATCGCTCCGCCAAGGACGTCGACGGACTGGTCCCGCTCGGCTCCGCTATCCGCATCGTCAAGGGCGCCTACAAGGAGCCACCCGATCTCGCGTATCCGAAGAAGGCGGACGTCGACGAGAACTACTTCAGGCTGGTCGCGCGCCTGCTGCAGCCGGACGCGGTCAGAGGGGGCTGCCTCGTGCACATCGGCACGCATGATGATGCGCTGATCGATCGGCTGCGCGCGCACATCAAGACGAACGGCGTGCCGCGCGCCGCGTACGAGATCGCGATGCTCTACGGGATCCGCCGTCAGCTCCAGCAGCGCCTGGTCGCCGAGGGAGAGAAGATGCGCGTCCTGATCAGCTACGGCGAGTACTGGTTCCCGTGGTACATGCGCCGGTTAGCCGAACGGCCCGCCAATGTCATGTTTGTCCTGAAGAGCATGGTTCAGGGCTAGAACCGGACGGTTTGCCGGACCGCGACACCGCCAGGACGCACAGAGACGACCGGTCCGGACTTTTTCTTCCCGGTCAACAGAAGCGCGCCTCCGACAGTGGCGGCTGCGATCCCTGCGCCGAGAAGGGCCTTATTCGCCCAGCCGTCCGAATCTTCTCCGTCATCAGAGGCGTCCAGGTCCTCGCCGTCATCGGGCCCGACCTCATCGTCGCCCAGCTCTACACTGCCGAGCGCGGCGAGCACGCCGCCGCCGCCAAGGAGCGCGATGCCCGTCCAAAAACGAGCTGGACTCCGGGTCTCGTCACCCTGCGTGGACGCCAGCTGGCGTCCCGCTTTCTCCGCCGCCTCTCTCAACGGGCCGGCCGACGCGCCCGCAGGCACTGTGAGCGCCAGAACCGCCGCGATGACTTTTCTCCACATCGAACGCCTCCTTGGGGGTCAGCGCCAACGGAATAGTTGCACAACATTAGAGGAGCCAACACAGAAAGATCCTTCGCTCCCTCCCGACCTTATTCGAAGCCACTCCTGGCGAGCACGTTTCCTTTGCGGCGCGTCAGTTCTACTTTGATGTCGTGCGTCCTGGGCGCCCTCGTCGGTTTCTCCACGAGCAGCACGTAGTAGCCGGCCAGCGCTCCGGCGAGGTTTCTCATCGCCAGCTCAGGAAAGATATGCGTCCGGGCGTAGAAACCGCCGGTCTGCTCGGAAACGAGCTGCAGCCCGACTTCGAGCGAGTGATAGTCCGCTTTGGTGACGTCGAGGGAGAACACCGAGGTTCGCGACGCGAGCAGCGCCTTGACCGTCTCCTCGTATCCGTTCTCCATCGCCACCGTCGATGTCTCCAACGTCATGCCCCGGCTGAACCGGCCGAACCCGTGACCGAAGAGGACGAGCGATTTTGAGCCGGGCAGCGGCTCGAGCGCTTCGGCGATGAGACGAAGGCCTTTCTCGATGTTGTATGTCCGTCGGCCGGCCGCCGGCGCCAGCCGCGCGACGAGCGAGTTGGTGACCGCCTCGTGAACGGGCGGCGGGCGCTCGAACAGGATGCCGTGCTTCAGCACCCGGGCCAGGCGCTCGAGGTTGTTGGTGAAATCGACCCAGACCTTGAGGTGCGAGTCGAACGAGAGGATGGCCACGCGATCGTCGGGCGTCAGCGTTTCGAGGAAGCCCCGGGCCTGAATCAGCATCTGCATGAGGCCGACGATCCGGTGGGCCTCCATATCTTTCTGAAACAGAAAGACGATCAGCCGTCCCGGTGAAGGCGGATGATCACGGAGAGGCGAGGCGCTCACGAGGCGCTCCTCCTCGACCACCGGGGGCTCACTATCCCCGACCCACCGAGCCGATTCCACTCGGACAGGCTTCCCGTCGATCTTTACTTTGAAGTCGTCGGCAGTCAGGTCGACAATCGGGTTGCCGCGATCGTCCAGGACGCGAACGTCGACGACGACACGCGAGACGTCGACCCGCTCGACATAGCGTGGCTGCCGCGGCTCCTGGAAACCGGCCGCAAGCGCACCACTCAACGCGACCGCCGTCAGAAGGGTTCCGGTCGTGCTGCTCAATGCTTGACGCGATATCGAACGAACACGCAGCCGTTCTTGAACGGCGTGCATTCCAGAAGCTCCAGGTTCACCTGTCGGGTCATCGGAAGGAATAGTGGAATCCCCGATCCAAGCAAGACAGGATGGACGTTGAAGCCGATCTCGTCGATCACGCCTGCCTCGAAGAGCGAGTTCGCGAGTTCGCCGCCCCCCATCACGCAGATGCCTTTGCCCTTCTGCCTTTTCAGTTTCCGCACGAACCCCGCCGCGTCTTCTGATACGATCTCGACCCGCTCGTCGGGGCTCTCCCGAATCGTCCTCGAGAACACGTAGTTCTTCACGCCCGGGTACGCGCTCGTGCCCATCTTGACGGCGACCTCAAAGGTTTTGCGGCCCATCACCACGGTGTCGATCGTCTTCCAGTAGGCCGCGGTGATCGAGGCCACTTCTTTGCCCCAAAGCAGCCAGTCGACCGCGTGATCCCTTCGCGCGATGAAGTTGTCGAGGCTGTTCGCAACGCCGAACGTCACGTGCCGCATGCTTCCTACCCTGTACCCGGCCGGCCGGTCACGGTCCGAGGCCCGAGGCACCGGCCTTCGCTCGGCTTCGGCCAGGCTCGCCGGAGCGACCCATTGAGAGTCTTTGGGGTCGCGTAGGCGGCCAAGCCCGAGGCACTAGTGAATGCTCTCACCCCCGGCCATCTGCTTGACGAGGTCTCCCACAACCGCCTTCGCGTCCCCGAACAGCATCAGCGTATTGTCGGCGTAATAGAGCTCGTTCTCGATGCCGGCGAAGCCGGGGTTCATCGAGCGCTTGATCGCCATCACCGTTTTCGCCTTGTCGGCGTCGATGATCGGCATCCCGTAGATCGGGCTCGTGCTGTCGTGCCGCGCCGCCGGATTGACGACGTCGTTGGCGCCGACGACGAGCGCGACGTCCACCTGGCCCATGTCGGGATTGATGTCGTCCATCTCGACGAGCCGGTCGTAGGGAATCTCCGCTTCCGCGAGGAGCACGTTCATGTGCCCCGGCATGCGTCCCGCGACCGGATGGATCGCGAACTTCACGTCGACGCCGCGCTTGGTGAGGTACTCGTACAGATCGCGGATGCGGTGCTGCGCCTGCGCGACCGCCATGCCGTAGCCGGGAATGATGACGACCGAGTTCGCGTTCTCGAGGATCTGCGCCGCATCCTCGGACGTCGCGCTCTTCGCGGTCCGCTGCTCGACCGCCGCGGTGCCCGTCTGGACCTGGCCGAACGCCCCGAACAGGACGTTCGTGAACGACCGGTTCATCGCGCGGCACATGATGATCGACAGGATGAGACCCGACGATCCGTCGAGCGCCCCGGCCGTGATGAGCAGCCTGTTCTCCATGACGAAGCCCATCGCGACCGCCGCGAGCCCGGCGTACGCGTTGAGCAGAGAAATGACCGTCGGCATGTCGGCGCCGCCGATCGGGAGGACCAGCAGGACGCCGAACATCAGCGCGAGCGCGATCAGTACCGGGAAGAGGAACGGCCGCGAGGGATCAATCACGAGCCAGACGGCGACGACGATCGCGAGGCCGAAGAGCCCGAAGTTGATGAAGTTCTGATTCCGGTACGTGACTGGCCTGGTCGGCAGGATCTCCTGCAGCTTGCCGGCCGCCATGAGGCTGCCCGTGCAGGTCAGGTAGCCGAGGATGATCTCGACCGCGATCGCGCCCAAGCGGAACTTCGTCAGCTCGCCCGAGTGAAGCCACAGGTAGTACTTCGCGGTCCCCACGAGTCCAGCGGCGAGACCGCCGAAGGCGTGCGACAGCGCGGTCCGCTGCGGCACCGCGGTCAGCGGCACCCACGACAGCGGCACGCCCACGACCGTGCCGAGGACGAACGCGACCGCGACCCACTGGTAGGTGACGATCTCGTGGTGGATCAGCGTCCCGCCGACGGCGAGCGCCATCGCGACGACCCCGGCGAGCACGCCGCGGCGCGCGGTCTTCGGGTCGCTCATCCACTTGAGCGAGAAGACGAAGAGCGCCGTCGAGACGAGGTAGAGGAGCTCGGTGCCGGCCGACATTACGCTCCCGGCCCGCGCTTCTTGAACATCTTCAGCATCCGGTCGGTGATCAGGAACCCGCTGACGATGTTCGTCGTCGAGGCGAAGACGGCGATGAGGCCGAGCGCCGTGCTGAACGGCGTTTCAGCCTCGCCGGCGAGCAGGATCGCGCCGACGACGGCGATGGCGGAGATGGCGTTCGTGAGCGACATCAGCGGCGTGTGCAGGAGCCGCGACACGCGCCGGATCACGTCGAGCCCGACAAAGGTCGCCAGCATGAAAACGAAGAGGGCCGAAATGAATTCGGTCGTCATGGGGCCTCTTTTATACACTATCGACCGTGGTCGAGGTCGTCGGGGTCGGCGCCAATTCAATCGATTTCGTGTACCGCCTGCCGTCCTGGCCGCGGCCGGAGGCTGGGCTGTCCAAGCTGCCGGTCCGCGAGCGCAGCGAGCGGTGCGGCGGGCAGACGGCGACGACGATGGCGGCGTGCGCGCGGCTGGGGCTGCGCGTGAAGTACGCGGGGGTCATCGGCGCCGACGTCTACGGCGCGCGCATCACCGAGAGGCTCGCCGGGCTGGGTGTCGACGTCTCGGGCGTCATCCGCCGCGACGGGGCGATGAACGCATCCGCGGCGATTCTGATCGACGAAGGGTCGGGCGAGCGGATCGTCCTGTGGGAGCGCAGCCGCGCGCTGGCGCTCCGGTCGGACGAGCTGCCGCGCGAGGCGATCGCCGCCGCCCGCGCCTTCCTCGACGTGG
>JBOGJB010000204.1:0-3294 GCA_050745085.1 Vicinamibacterales bacterium | reverse complement strand
GGTGCGCGGCCAGGACGCCCACGAGCAGCCGCATCGTGGTGCCCGAGTTGCGCGCGTCGAGCGGCGCAGCGGGCGGGAGCAGCCCGGCGAGCCCCCGCCCTTCGATGTCCACCGCGCCGGCCGGCGTGCGCGCGACCCGCACACCGAGCGCCACGAGGCAATCGAGCGTGGCGGCGCAGTCGGCGCCCGGCGCGAACCCTTCGATGTGCGACGCGCCGCGCGCGAGCGCGGCCACGATCGCGTGACGATGCGAGATCGACTTGTCTCCGGGTGGGCGCAGGCGTCCGCGGATGCGACGCGCCGGTTCGACCAGAGCAGGAGGGGCCGCGCCGGCGCGGAGCATGCGCGCACTATAGCACTCTGCATGTATGCTATGGGGGCTCTGCCGCCTGCATGACGAGCGCCGCGCGACACGCCGTCCGTCTTCAGATCGCCAGCTCCTTCGACCTGCTGGACTTCGTCCAGCTCGTAAGCGATCGCCTCGGGGCGATGGCCGGTCTCGACGAGGATGCCGTGCACTGGGTCGGCGTCGCCGTACGCGAAGGGGTCATCAACGCCATCAAGCACGGGAACCGCGAGGACGTCGCCAAGCGCGTGACCATCGAGTTCGCGCTGGAGCCCGACGGCACCTCCAATGCTCTCGTCGTCAGCGTCACCGATCAAGGCAGCGGATTCGAGGCGGACACGGTCGGCGACCCGCTCGCCCCCGAGAACGTCCTCAAGTCGAGCGGCCGCGGCATCTTCTTCATGCGCAACTTCATGGACGACGTCTCGCTCCGCCGCGTGCCCGAGGGCGGGATGGAAGTGCGCATGGTGAAGAAGGTCACGCGCGGCTGACGATGCCCCACGATCCGCTTCTGCTCGCCACCGCCGTGGAGGCGGTCGTTCGCGCGGGCGATATCCAGATGACACGGTTCGGCAGCGGCGTTCGCGTCGACAAGAAGGGCGCGATCGATCTCGTCACCGACGTCGACCTCGAGGTCGAGCGGATGTTCCGCGCGATGATCGCGGAGCGGTTTCCCGACCATCACGTCCTCGCCGAGGAGCTCGGCGGCGCCGAGGCCGCCGGCGAGGGCCACACCTGGGTCTTCGATCCGCTCGACGGGACGACGAATTACGCGCACGGGTTTCCGATCTTCTGTTCGTCGCTGGCGCTGGAGATCGACGGCCGGGTTGAGATCGGGGCCGTCTACGACCCTACGCGCAAGGAGCTGTTCACCGCCGAGCGTGGTCAGGGGGCGCGGCTCAACGGCGCGCCGATGCGCGTCAGCGCCGCCGGCGAGCTGATCGACTCGCTCCTCTGCACCGGCTTTCCGTACGACGTGCACGGCGCGATCGACGAGATCGTCGGGCTCTTCGCGGCCTTCGTCGGCCGCGCGCGCGCGGTACGCCGGCTCGGTTCGGCCGCGATCGATCTCTGCTATGTCGCTGCGGGTCGGCTCGACGGCTTCTGGGAGCAGCGGCTCCAGCCGTGGGACATCGCCGCCGGCACGCTGCTCGTCGAGGAGGCCGGCGGAACCGTGTCGCTGTACGACGGATCCCCGTTCGCCTCCCGGGCGGGGCAGGTTGTCGCGTCGAACGGCCGGATCCACGCGTACATGCTGGCGACGATTCGGGATTTCACCGGCAGATGACGGGGGTGACATCCACATCGGACACCGTACCGCCAGAATCCGTGGTTGGGGGCAATGGGGATGCTGGCATCCTTCCTGCTGAGCCGTCCTGTATGACGACTCGACTTCGCGCGTTAGCGTTCATTGCCGCGCTGGCGGTCCCGGCGGATGCGTCGGCACAGACGCAGACGATCAACTTCTCGCTCGGCTATTTCGCCGTGACCGGCGAGGACGGGCGGGTGGACGACGACGTGCTCGTCGCCGATCTGTCGCTGGATCCCGAGCTGATCTTCAACATCGGGGACTTCAGCAGCGCCTTCGTCGGCGGCGAATGGCTCGTCGGCATCGGCCGCAAGTTCGAGGCCGGCGGCGGCATCGGCTACTACCGCAGCACGGTGCCCAGCGTCTATCGCGATCTCACGCGTCCCGACGGCACCGAGATCTTCCAGGAGCTGAAGCTCCGGATCACGCCGCTCACCGCGACGGTGCGGTTCCTCCCGCTCGGCCACAGCCGGTTCGAGCCGTACGTCGGCGGCGGCGTGGGCTTTTTCAACTGGCGCTACTCGGAAACGGGAGAATTCGTGGATCCGAGCGACTTCTCGATCTTCCGCGAGAGCTTCGTGGAGAACGGCACCGCCGTCGGCCCCGTCCTCCTCGGCGGGCTGCGCTACGTCGCGGATCCGTGGGTGACCGGGTTCGAGCTGCGGTGGCAGGACGCGGCCGGAGACCTGCCAACCACGGGCGACAACTCGTTCCTCGGGGGCAAGATCGATCTCGGGGGATTTACGACTCAGTTCACGCTGGGCATCAGATTCTAATTCGCTCAATCAGCATTCAGAATTCAGCATTGATTCTGCGATAGAGGGCGATCCCCCCACCTTCTGCCACCCGCTGGTAGCCGGCGAGGAAACCCGGATTCTGGCGTGAGAGGGCGGCGAGCATATCGCCGCCCTCCGCGCGTTCCTCAATCAGGATCCACGCCGCGTGCGGGCGCGGTCCGTTGAGCGCTGCCGTCCACAGGTCGCCGTTCCCTTCGTGCAGATAGTCCTTGATGCGGAACCCCGCGTGCGACGTCTCCTGCATGAAGTGCGCGAGCGAGCCCATGCTCGCCATGATCGGCTCGCCGTCCCACTCGCGCGTGAGGTACGCGGTGACGGCGGCACGCGCGCGGCTGTGCGGCAGATCCCACTGCGCCTCGCGGACCATCGCGGCGTCCGAGGCGAACGGCGGTCGTGCGACGGAGACCGCGACCGCGAGCGCCACCGCCGCCGCGCCGGAGAACAGCGGCGAGACCCGGCGCAGTAACCCGATGAGCACGCCCGCGAGCAGCCCTGCCGCGACCACGAGCGCGACCATGTATCGCACGCGGTACGGGTGACCCTGGATGAAGGCGTAGAAGGGGAGCGCCGCGGCGGCGGCCGGCGCGAGCGCGATAAGAAGAGCCGCGTCCCGCCCGCGCCGCCGGATCGCCGTGACGATGGCCGCCGCGGCCCCGATCGCGGCCGCCCAGAGGAGTGGACGTCCGGCGAGCGTCACGAGCCCCTCACGGATCTGTGACAGCGCCAGGAGCGGATCGCCGAGCGCGGGATTCTCCGGCACGAAGAAGCCCCTCGCGACGAACCACGATCCGACGGTCACGCGGCTCACGACGACGAACAGGGCGATCGCCGCTGCCGGCCAG
>JBOGJB010000203.1:0-12306 GCA_050745085.1 Vicinamibacterales bacterium | reverse complement strand
GATCACTCGCGCCGAGACGGTCGGCTCGAAGCCGTACTGCCGGTGGAGGTCCTGGTAGACCGGGACGAACAGGAAGAGGAAGACGGAGAGGAGCGCCGCGCCGAAGAGGAGGACGACGGTCGGATAGGCGAGCGCGTCCAGCACGGCGCGCCGCGCGCGCCGCACGCCCTCGGTCTCCGCCTCGTCCGCCGCCGCGCGAAGTCCGGCCGTATCGACCAGACGCACGGGCACGCCCTCGATCGCCACAATCTCGGTGACCGGATCTCTCGTCGTCCCCGGGGCGGCCGTCACGATCGCCCGGTCGAATCCTAGTAAACTATTGAACAGGCTAGACTTACATGAGTTGGTGCGCCCGCAGATGACCGCCTGTCGTCCCTCGCGCACCGGGCGGCCGCGCGCCGCGTCGCGGAGCAGCGCGTCGATTCTATTGGTGACGGCATTAATTCCGGCACTCGTCTCCTCCGGCGTCACGAAGTGATAGCCCTCGTCCGGAAAGTCGAGAGACGCCTCGAGCCGCGCGGCCAGGTCGAAGAGCGCGCGATCGATCACGGCGATCGCGCCAGTCAGCGTCCCGTCGAGTTGATCGAAAGCCGCGCGCGCCTGCGCGGGTGTGGACGCGTCGACGAGGTCGGCGACCGCTTCCGCCTGTGCCAGCGTGAGGCGCCCGTGGAGGAACGCGCGCAGCGTGAACTCGCCCGGTTCGGCGTGACGCGCGCCAGCGGCGATCGCGGCGCGGACGATTGCCGTGAGCAGCACGGGGTTCCCGTGCGCGCTGATCTCGACGACATCTTCTCCAGTGTAGGAGGCGGGCGCGGAGAACAGCGTGGCGACGACGTGATCGATGGCGAGGCCGTGCGCGTCGCGCACGCGCGTGAAGGTGGCCCGGCGGGGCTCGAGCGCGGCGCGCTCGAGGAGGCTGTCAGCGACTGCGCGCGCGCCGGGGCCGCTGACTCGTACGACGCCGATGCCGCCCCGGCCCGGCGGCGTCGCGATCGCGACGATGGTGTCGTCTGTTGTAAACATAGCGATAGGAGGTCGGAGGCCGGCGATCGGAGGCCAGAAGCTCCTGGCCTCCGGCCTCTGGTCCCTGGCCTCCTACCGTTTGACCGAGATAATGACCGTCTTCAGAAACGCGTCGCCGATGCTCTCCGACGTCACGTTCGGATCCTCGGCGACGGTGAGGTGCACGAGCCGGCGGGCGTAGGGGTTGAGCGGGCCGATCTCCTGCGCGAGGCCGCTCGCCTTCGCCTTGTCGATCATGAAGCGCGTCATCTCGCGCAGCTCGGCGTCCTTCGCTTTGCGGAAGCCGAGGCAGTCAACGGTGTAGTGCCGCTCGCCTCCGTCCCGGCGGAACGCCGTGTTGACCACGTGCTGGAGCGCGTCGAGCGCTTCGCCCTTCCGGCGCAGCAGCAGCTCGCCGCCCGGTCCTTCGAGGTTGACCCGGACGTTGTCGGTTTCCTGCTCGGCCTTTACGTCGAGCGAGAGACCCATGGCCTCGACGACCTTCCTCACGAACTCCGTCACCTTCGCGTGCTCTGTCATCGTCTAGGCGGGCCTAGGAGGCCCGCCCTCCGGTCTCGGCTTGATCCGTTTTTCCTCCTCCGACCCGCTTCACCCGCCGCTCGGCCGCGGGGCGCATGGCGTGCGCCCGCGGCGGCCCGATGATCCGGTTCGTGACGAGCTGCTGGCCGATCGCCCAGAGGTTGCTGACGAACCAGTAGAGCACCAGCCCGCTCGGGGCCCACAGGAAGAAGACGGTGAACATGACCGGCATGAACATCATCATCTTCTGCTGCACCGGATCGGCCGTCGTCACCGGCGTCAGTTTCTGCTGCCACACCATCGTGGCGCCCATCAGGATCGGCGTGATGTAGAGCGGATCGGGCTGCGACAGGTCCTTGATCCAGCCGGCGAACGGCGCGCCGCGCAACTCGATCGCCACCGACAGCAGCGAGTAGAACGCGATCAAGACCGGGAACGTGAGCAGCATCGGGACGCACCCGCTCGCGGGGTTCGCGCCCTTCTGGCGGTACAGATTCATCAGCTCGACGTTCATCTTCTGGCGAGCCGGATCGCTCATCTTCAGCTTGGCGTAGCGATCCTGGATCGCCTTCACCTCGGGCTGAATCTCCTGCATCTTGCGCATCGAGACCACGCTCTTGTGGCGAAGCGGGAACATCACCGCGTTGATGAGCACCGTCAGGATGATGATCGACCATCCATAGTTGCCGACCCAGCCGTTGATCCACGTCAGCGCGCGCAGCAGCGGGACGACGAGGAACGCAAACATGCCGAAGTCGATCGCCCGGACCAGATCTCGATCGGCGGCGGCGAGCACGTCGAAGTCCTTCGGCCCCAGGAACAAACGCTTGTTCGCCGGCGGCGCGGTGAAGCGCGCGGAGTAGGCGACGTACTGCCGCGCAGGCCGATCGCCGGCGGCGGGCATGGCGACCGGCCGATACTCGACGCGCAGCTGTTCCTCGGGCCGGACCAGCGCGGACAGGAAGTAGTGCTCGTCGACGCCGGCGAACGGGAACGTCCCCAGGTGCACGGCCTCCTCAGGATCCGACAGATCTCCGACGCCGATGCGCTCGACGTCGCCGTCTTTCAGCAGGATCGCGCGCGCGGGCGCCACATACGACGTCGAACTGCTCGCGTTGGTCCCGGGCCCCAGCGCGGCGCCAAAATGGATGATCGGGTCGAGCCGTTTGCCCGACCGCTCGGCGCGCACGCTGAACGAGACGACGTAGGGTTGCGCGGGATCGAACGTGAATGACTTGGTGACCGCGAGCCCGTTGGCGTCACGATACTCGAAGCCGAGCGTTTGCGTGTCCGACTGCACGTTGAGGCCGGCCTCGCTCGCGCGGAAGATGACGCGCGGCAGAAGGACCGAATCCGTGCCGTCAGGGAACAGCAGGGTGAACACGCTCGGCGTGCCCTGCGGCAGTTCCTGCGGGACGAGCTCCAGCGGCTGCCCTGTGGCGTCGTTGTAGCGTTTGAGCCGCCAGCTTGTCAGCACCGCTTCGCGATTGCTGAAGATGGCCCGCACCGCGGGTGTGTCGACGACGATGTCGCGCTCGGCCTCGCCGGCCACGAGCGGCGAGGCGAAGGTGGTTGGGGCCTCCGGCGGTGGCGCCGCCGGCCGGGTTCCAGGCGCCGCGGGCTGGGGTCCGGGCGCCGCGGGCTGGAGTCCGGGCGCCGCCGGAGCGGCCGACTGGGATGTTGGCCTGGGTGGAGCCGCGGCTCGCTCCTCGGGCGGCGGGACCAGGCTCTGGTAGACCACCAGAACCAGGAAGGACAGGAAGACGGCGAGCAGGACCCGCTTTTCCATCAGTTGAAAGGCACGGGGTCATGCCCACCGTGACAGAGCGGATGGCAGCGCGCGAGACGCCGCAGCGCCAGGAAGCCGCCCCTCATGGCGCCGTGACGCTCGACAGCTTCGGCGGCATAAGCGGAACAGCTCGGCAAGAACCGGCATGATCCCGTAAATAAAGGGGAAACAAGGATTTGGTAGCCACCAATTCCGGCCAGCATGAGGCGGCGGATCGCCCGCGCGGGGAGTGACGTGTCAGGAGCGAAAAGTCCGGGCATGGCGTTGCAGGGCGGAGCGGAAGTCTTCTTCGAGCGCCGCGAGCGGGGCCTCGAGCAGCTCCGGTTTGGGAATCACCACTAGATCGAAACCGGCCGCCGGTTTGTTCCGCCGAAAAAGCTCTCGAATCAACCGTTTAGCTCGGTTTCGCAGCACCGCCCCGCCGAGCCGCCTGGAAGCGCTGACGCCGAGGCGGGCCTTCTCGGTTCCATTCGGCAGCGCGATGAGCGTCAGGAAGCGCCCGTGCGTTCTGGCGCCCTTCTTCTGAATGCGCAGGTAGTCGACCCTGCGGCGGATGCGTTCTGGAGGCCTGAGGCGCTCGGACATCTGCCGACCGGGCCGGAAAAACGACTACTCCGACGAGACCGACAGGCGCTTCCGCCCCTTCGCACGGCGGCGTTTAAGCACCTGACGGCCTTTCTTCGTCTTCATCCGGACCAGGAAGCCGTGCGTGCGCTTCCGGTGCCGGCGATTGGGTTGAAACGTGCGTTTCATGCGATGGAACCTCGAAGCGAACGGTGGAGAAACCCAAATACTATCCGATTGCTCCGCCTTTGTCAGCCGGACGAGCGTGTGCTAGAGTGGCCGTTCTTTTAACACAGCCCGTAGGGGCTCCCCCCAAGATTTCCACAACTGTGGAAAAAGGTGTGGAAAATCCCAGAGTTTTCGCCCGCCAGGGGCGAAAGTGGCGGCAATGACAGGCGTCGGCAACATCTGGGATCAGGTCCTTTCCCGCATCGAGGGGAAGGTCAACCACCACAGCTTCACGACGTGGTTCCGGCCGACGTCGTTCGTGAAAGACGACCTTGCGGCGATCACGGTGCGCGTGCCGACCGCGCTCTTCCGCGACTGGCTCACGAAGCATTACGCCGCGGTGATCGACGAGGCGTTGTCGGAATCGGGTCGTGGGGGAGCGACGATCGCGTTCGTCACGCCTGACGATCCGCTCCTCATCGAGGCCCTCCCGGCGGAGCCTCCGTCGAGCGCTCCCCCGGCGTCGCTCAACGCGTCGCCCGTCGTCACCACGCAGGCAGGGCTGAATCCGCGTTACTTGTTCGACACCTTCATCGTCGGGCCCTCGAATCAGTTCGCCCACGCCGCGTGCCGCGCGGTTGCCGAGGCTCCATCGCGTTCCTACAACCCGCTGTTCATCTACGGCGGCGTTGGGCTCGGCAAGACGCACTTGATGCACGCGATCGGTCACTACGTGCTCCAGCACGCGCCCGGCATGAAGCTGACCTACATCTCGTCCGAGCGGTTCATGAACGAGATGATTAATGCCGTGCGGTACGACCGCGTCCTCGATTTCCGCGAGCGCTACCGCAGCGTGGACGTCCTGCTCGTGGACGACATCCAGTTTCTGGCCGGAAAAGAGGGGACCCAGACGGAGTTCTTCCATACGTTCAACTCGCTGTACGACTCGCAAAAGCAGATAGTCTTGAGCAGCGACTGCCCGCCGCACGAGATCCCGGCGCTCGAGGAGCGCCTGCGCTCGCGGTTCGAGTGGGGGCTCATCGCCGACATCCAGCCACCCGATCTGGAGACCAAGGTCGCGATCCTCAAACGTAAGGCCGAAGCGGAAGCTGTGCCGCTCGCGGATGATGTCGCCATCTACATCGCGGGAAAGATCAAGTCAAATATCCGCGAGCTCGAAGGGTCGCTCATCCGCCTCGTGGCCTACGCCTCGCTGACCGGACGAGAAATCTCGGTGTCGCTCGCCCAGGAGGTGCTGAAGAAGATTCTCAGCTACGAGGAGAAGGCGGTCACTATCGACATGATTCAGAAGTACGTTTCGGACTTTTACCAGCTCAAGATCGTCGACTTGAAGTCGCGCAATAACTCAAAATCGATCGCGATGCCGCGCCAGATTGCGATGTATCTCTGTAAGACGCTGACGAGCGCGTCGCTGCCGGAGATCGGAAAGAGCTTCGGTGGCAAGCATCACTCGACGGTCATTCACTCGATCCGGAAGATCGAGGATCTCCGCCAGCGGGATGGAGATTTCAACACGCTGATCAGTAATTTCGTTGAGAGTTTCCGGTAGAGAGGACGGTTTTCCACAGCCCCGCTCCCATCATGCTGAGGATGAATTGTTGAGACTTTTCATATAGCCGAATCCGCACAAAAACAGGGTTCTAAACCGCGGCCGATATCTGCCGAAACGCCCACAGCCTAAATAGCTGATGGATAAGGATTAAAAGTCTGTTTTTGGGTTTTCAACAGCACCTTATTCCTGTTATAATTCCTGGTCTCTAAGATCTCCACTTTTCTGAAGAGAGCAAAGCGCTCTGCGCGCCCCAGCAACGAGGTCATCACTGCATGGAATTAGTCGTCCGCAAGAACGATCTGCTCCGCGAACTTCAACTGTTCCAGGGCATCGTCGAGCGCAAGAACACGATCCCGATTCTCGCGAACGTGCTCATCGAGGCGAATGGCGACGAAGTCAAGTTCCTGGCAACAGACCTCGAGGTTGGGCTGCGAAGCAAATGCACGGCGTCGGTCTCGAGGGGCGGGTCGCTGACGCTACCGGCAAAAAAGCTCTACGAGATCGTGAAAGCGCTGCCCGACACCGACGTGCGCATCCAGGAGGATCGCAACGGCGTCAAGGTCGCCGCGGATCGATTCGACTCGCGAATGCAGACTTTGCCGCGCGAGGATTTCCCGACGCTCCCGGAGGGCACGGGCAGCTACAGCGCGATGCTGCCGCGCGATACAGTGCGCCGGATGATCTCGCGCACGCAGTTCGCGATCACCGGTGAGGATACCCGGTACTACCTGAACGGCGCGCTCTTCATCCTGCGTCCCGACTCCATGAGCCTGGTCGCGACCGACGGGCACCGTCTGGCACTCATCACGGTGCCGCGGGAGAGGGTGAAGGGGCGGAAGGAGGAAGGGGAGGTTCGCGTCATCCTGCCCCGGAAGACGCTGGCCGAGCTGAGTCGCCTCGTCGCCGATGGGGAAGGGGACATTCAGTATGAGCGCGGCGAGAATCATCTCTTTTTCGATGTTGGTGGCCGCCTGCTGATCTCGAGGATGATTGACGGCCAGTTTCCGGCCTTCGAGCGTGTGATTCCGAAGGGGAACGACAAGCGCATCGAGTTCGATCGCGATCGACTGACGAGCGCGGTGCGGCGGGTGGCGCTCCTCTCGAATGAGCGCTCGCGCGCTGTGAAGTTCCAGATGGATTCGGGGAAGGTCGAGATCGCCTCGAGCAGCCCGGAGTTTGGGGAAGCCAGAGAGATCATCGTCGTCGAGTACGCGGGGCCGGCGCTGCAGATCTGCTTCAACGCCCAATACGTCCTCGACTTCCTGAACGTCGTCGAGACCGACTCGGTGGCGCTCGAGTTCAAGGACGAAACCAGCCAGGCCGTCGTGAAGCCCGTGGGGGCCGACGGCTACGACTACACGTACGTGATCATGCCGATGAGGATCTAGTCCGCGTGGCCCACCCGGAACGAGACGACAGCGACACCAACCCCACGGGGCGGGCGGCCGCGGAGCCGTCCGCCGCCGTTGCCGATCAGTATCGTGCCGACAAGATCAAGGTCCTCGAGGGGCTCGAGGCGGTCCGGAAGCGTCCCGCCATGTACATCGGCTCGACCGGCGCGCCAGGCCTGCACCACCTCGTCTACGAGGTCGTCGACAACTCGATCGACGAGGCGCTGGCGGGCTTCTGCGACCAGGTGAACGTGTCGATCCACATCGACAACACGGTCACCGTCATCGACAACGGCCGCGGGATCCCCGTCGACAAACACGCCAGTGGAAAGTCGGCCGCCGAGGTCGTGCTCACGATCCTGCACGCGGGCGGCAAGTTCGACAACGACAGCTACAAGGTTTCAGGCGGCCTCCACGGCGTCGGCCTCTCGGTCGTCAACGCGCTGTCCGAGCGGCTGGAGGTCGAGATCTGGCGGGACGGGCAGGTCTACCAGCAGGCGTACGAGCGCGGCAAGCCACTCGGCGAGCTGGAGGTCACCGGCACGACCAAGCGCCGCGGTACCAAGGTCACCTTCAAGCCGGATCCGCAGATCTTCGAGACGATCGACTTCAGCTTCGACACGCTCGCGCAGCGGCTGCGCGAGCTGGCGTTCCTCAACGGTGGCGTGACCGTCACGCTCGACGACGAGCGCAACGGCAAGAGCCACAAGTTTCTCTATGAGGGGGGCATCGTCTCGTTCGTGAAGTACCTCAACACGAACAAGGCGGCGGTCAACGAGAAACCCATCTTCATGCGGGGCGAGAAAGACGGAATAAACGTCGAGATCGCGCTGCAGTGGAACGACGGCTACTCCGAGACGGTGTACTCGTTCGCGAACAACATCAACACGGTCGAGGGCGGGACGCACCTGTCCGGCTTCCGGTCGGCCCTGACGCGGACGATCAACTTCTACGCGACGAAGAACAACCTGGCGAAGGACCTCAAGGAGAGCATCAGCGGGGACGACATCCGCGAAGGGCTCACCGCGGTGATCAGCGTCAAAATCCCGCGGCCGCAGTTCGAGGGGCAGACAAAGACGAAGCTCGGCAACACGGAGGTGAAGGGCATCGTCGAAGCGGTCATCAACGACAAGCTCGGCGCGTTCCTCGAAGAGCACCCATCGGTGTCGAAGCGCGTCCTCGCCAAGGCCGTGGACGCGGCACGCGCGCGGGAGGCGGCGCGCAAGGCGCGGGATCTCGTACGCCGGAAGGGGGCGCTGGACAATTCGTCGCTCCCCGGCAAGCTCGCCGACTGTCAGGAGCGCGATCCGTCCCAGAGCGAGCTCTACATCGTCGAGGGGGAGTCCGCCGGCGGGTCGGCGAAGCAGGGGCGCGACCGGCGCTTCCAGGCGATCCTGCCAATCAAGGGGAAGATCCTCAACGTCGAGAAGGCGCGGTTCGACAAGATGCTCTCGAGCGAAGAGATCAGGACGATGATCGCGGCGCTCGGGTGCGGCATTGGCAAGGAGGATTTCGACCTCTCGAAGCTTCGCTATCACCGCATCATCATCATGACGGACGCGGACGTGGACGGCTCTCATATCCGGACGCTCCTGCTGACCTTCTTCTACCGCCAGATGCGCGACCTGGTGGACGGCGGCTACGTCTACATCGCGCAGCCGCCGCTCTTCCGCTCCAAGCGCGGCCGCAGCGAGACGTTCATCAAGGACGAGCGCGATCTCGAATCGTACCTCGTGCGGCGCGCGACCGAATCACGCGTCGTGAAGCTGCCGGACGGGACCGAGCTCACCGGCGACGACCTCGAGCGCAAGCTTCAGAAGATGATGGCCTTCCGGAAGTACCTGCAGATTGTCGAGCGGCGCGTGCCCACGCGGGACATCGTCCTCGCGGTCGTCGAGCACGGGGCGCGCGACAAGGCCTTTTTCACGGATCGACAGGCGGTCGACGCGCTTGGCGCCGCGCTCAAGGCGCCGCAGCGCGCGGTCTCCGTTCAGGCGGACGAGGAGCACCAGGCCTTCGCGCTCGCGGTCGAGGATCGCAGCGCCGGGTACCCGCGGCACTACCGAATCGACCTCGACTTCGTGACGACGGTCGAGTTCCGCACGCTCCTCGGGAGCTATCAGGACGTGCGCGGTATCCGCGGGCCCATGACGGTCACGACGGTCGCCGGCGCGGCGTCGGCCGACGATGACGGCGGCGACGCGGACGCCGGAGGTCAGGGGCCGGACGCCGGAGCACAGCCGCCGGTCGCGAAGAGCCTGGCGAAGACCGACGTCAAGGTGGACTCGCTCGACGACCTCGTCGAGCTGTTCATCGCCGCGGGCAAGAAGGGAATCGCGATCAACCGCTACAAGGGCCTCGGAGAGATGAACCCAGAGACGCTCTGGGCCACGACGATGCGCCCGGAGTCGCGGACGCTGTTGCAGGTCCGCGCCGAGGACCATACCGAGGCGGACCTGATGTTCACGACGCTGATGGGCGATCAGGTCGAGCCGCGCCGCAAGTTCATCGAAGACAACGCTCTCGACGTCAAGAACCTTGACGTCTGATCGGACCTCGTGCCTAGGGCTTCGGGCCTCGGGCCGTGCGGCGTCCCTCGTTCCTCGTGCGAGATCACACCGTCGGTGTGACAGCGCGGGGGTGACGGGGAACATGCACGCACCAGGCGCGAGGCACACACGAGGCACAAGGTACGAGGCAGGCCCGAGGCACGAGGCACGAGGTTCCGAGGCCCGATAGAGACTCCATGGATATCGCGCAGAGCAAGATCCCCGTAAACATCGAAGACGAAATGAAGCGCTCGTACATGGATTACGCGATGAGCGTAATCATCGGGCGAGCGCTGCCCGACGTCCGGGACGGTCTCAAGCCGGCGCACCGCCGCGTGCTGTACGCCATGCGGCAGATGGGGCTGGCGTCAAACCGCGCGTACCGCAAGTGCGCGAAGATTGTCGGCGAGGTCATCGGCAACTACCATCCGCACGGCGACGCGCCCGCCTACGACACGCTCGTCCGGCTCGCGCAGGACTTCAACATGCGCTATCTCCTGGTCAACGGACAGGGGAACTTCGGCTCGGTCGACGGCGATCCGCCCGCGGCGTACCGCTACACGGAGGCCCGCCTCCAGGCGCTCGCCGAGGAGATGATGGCGGACCTCGACAAGGACACCGTCGATTTCGTCCCCAACTTGGACGAGACAACCGAAGAGCCGACGGTCCTCCCGGCGCCGTTCCCGAACCTCTTGGTCAACGGCTCGGCCGGCATCGCCGTCGGCATGGCGACCAACGTCCCTCCGCACAACCTCCGCGAGGTGATCGAGGGGGTCGTGGCGGTGATCGAGCACCGGCGCGAGTCCAAGGAGGCCCGGCTGCGTCACCTGTTGAAGCACATTCCCGGACCCGACTTTCCGACCGGGGGCATCATCGTCGGACGCGCCGGCATCGTGCAGGCTTACTCCACCGGCCGCGGAGCGATCACCGTCCGGGCAAAGGTGATCGTCGAGGAATCGAAGAAGGGCGACAAGCTCTCGATCGTCATCACCGAGATCCCGTACCAGCAGAACAAGGCGCGGCTGATCGAGAAGATCGCCGAGCTGGCGCGCGAGAAGGTGATCGAGGGCATCGCCGACATCCGCGACGAAAGCGACCGCGAAGGCATGCGTATCGTGGTCGAGCTGAAGCGCGGCGAGGTGCCGGAGGTAATCCTCAACAACCTCTACAAGCACACCCCGCTGCAGTCCACCTTCGGGATCATCATGCTCGCGATCGTCGCGGGGCGGCCGAAGGTCCTCAACCTCGTCGAGGTCATCGATCAGTTCGCCGAGTTCCGCCGCGAGGTTGTGCGCCGGCGCACCGAGTTCGAGCTGCGGAAGGCGGAGGCGCGCGCGCACATCCTCGAGGGGCTGAAAATCGCACTGGACCACCTCGACGCGGTCATCAAGCTGATTCGAGGGTCGAAAAACCCGGTCGAGGCGCGCGAAGGCCTCATCGGGCAGTTCGGCCTGTCGCAGGTCCAGGCACAAGCGATCCTCGACATGCAGCTTCAGCGGCTGACCGGCCTGGAGCGGCAGAAAATCGCCGACGAGTTGCTCGAGCTCCTGAAGACGATCGAGCGGCTGCGCGCGATACTGTCGAGCGAGGAGCTGCTGATCGAGATTGTCGTCAAGGAGCTGCGCGCGGCGCAGGAGAAGTTCGGCGACGAGCGCCGCACGCAGATCGTGGACGAGACCGGCGAGTTCCGCATCGAGGACTTGATCGCCGAGGAGGACATGGCGATCACGGTCACCAACACGGGTTACATCAAGCGGACTGCGGTGACGTCGTACCGCAAGCAGGGGCGGGGCGGTAAGGGACGGATCGGGATGCGGACGCGCGAGGAGGACTTTGTCAGCCACCTCTTCATCGCGTCCACCCACGCGTACATCATGATCTTCTCGGACCGCGGCCGGGCGTACTGGCTCAAGGTCCACGAGATCCCAGACGTGGGCCCGGACGGGCGGGGCAAGGCGATCGCGAACCTGGTCTCGATGCAGGCAGACGAGCGCATCGCCGCGCTGCTGGCGGTGCGGGAGTGGCCGGCGGAAGAAGGCCAGCAGTTCATCGTGATGGGGACCCGGAAAGGCGTGATCAAGAAAACCGATCTTTCCGCGTTCCGGAACCCCCGCGCCGGGGGTATCATCGCGATCGGCATCGAGGAGGGGGACGCGGTGATGGCGGTCGCGAACACCTCCGGACAGGACGAGATCTTCATCGGCACCCGCAACGGGATGGCCATCCGGTTCCCGGAATCGGACGCGCGGCCCATGGGCCGCTCCGCGTACGGCGTCCGAGGGATCAGCCTGCGCGAGAGCCGGGGGGCAGGGGCCCCCGGGGAGAACGACGAGGTGGTCGCCATGGAGGTCGTGCGCCCCGGCGGCGGCACCCTCCTGACCGTCGTCGAGAACGGCTACGGCAAGCGGACCGAGCTCGAGGAGTACCGGGTCCAGTCGCGCGGCGGCATCGGCATCATCAACATCCAGACGAGCGAGCGCAACGGCCGCGTCGCGGGGATTGCTTACGTGCATCCGGGCGACGAGGTGATGTTCATCACGCAGCAGGGTAAGATTCTGCGCACGCGCACCGACGACATACGGACGATCGGCCGCGCAACCCAGGGCGTGCGTCTCATCGAGATTGAAGAAGGCGACCGTGTGGTCTCCGTGGCCCGGCTCGCCGAGGAAGACGACGGGGAGGAGCCTTCGAATACGTCCGGCTGAAGCCGGACGTCTACACGGCGTTCAT
>JBOGJB010000202.1:0-3950 GCA_050745085.1 Vicinamibacterales bacterium | reverse complement strand
GCACGACCGTGCGCGGCCCCAGGTTGAGCGCGAGCGGCGCTGCCGCCGCCGCCGTCCGCAACTCGAACAGGTCCACGATCCAGACCGCGAACAGCAGGCCGAGACCGCCCCCGGCGGCCGCAAGCGTCAGTGTTTCCGTGAGGAGCTGGCGCGCGATCCGTGCGCGCGACGCTCCAAGGGCCTGTCGAATCGCGATCTCCTGCTGCCGCCCGTACGACCGCGCGAGCAGCAGGTTGGCCACGTTCGCCGAGGCAATAAGCAGGATCAACGCGACGGTGGCCATCAGCAGCTGCAGGGGCCTCATGAGTCCTTCGACGAGGCCGATGTCGCCGGCCGCCGCGGGGCGGAGCCGCGCGCCGTAGTCAGGCGGGACAGGCGGCGGCTCGACCCGCCGGACAGCGGCCGTCAGCTGACTTTGCGCCTGTCCGGTTGTCACTCCGTCTTTGAGCCGGCCGAGGAGCATCACCCAGCTCGTCGTCCGCCGGTCCAGCCGGTCGGACTCATTCAACAGCGGAAAGAACTGGGAGACTGACGCCCAGAGGTCGGCGCGCTGGCCCCGAACGATCCCCTCGAATCCTCTCGGCGCCACGCCGACGACCGTGAAGATCTGGCCGTTTATCAGCAGCGTCTTGCCGACAATGGATCGATCTCCTGCAAACAGGCGCCGCCACAGGCCGTCGCTGAGGACAGCCACCCTGGCGCTGCCGCGCAGCTCGTCGTCTCCCGAGAGACCCGGCCCCAGCGCGGGCCGCACGCCGAGGACGTGAAAGTAAGTGGAGGTGACGAACTCGCCGATGATGCGCTCGCTGCGATCGCCCAGGCTGACGCCGATCGCGCTCGCCGTGTACGCGGCAACGCCCGTAAACGCGTCGGTCGCATCACGCAGATCGACGTAAAGGGGGTACGAGAAGTCGAAGTGATCGCCCCCTTCCGCCGTCCACGTCGTGACCTGCACCAGTCGATCCGGATTGGGCACGGGCAGCGACGCTACGAGCGCCGCGTGGAGGAGGCTGAAGACGGCGACGTTGACGCCGATCCCGAGCGCGAGCGTCAGCACGGCCGCCGCGGTGAAGCCGGGACTCTTCCAGAACATCCGGCCGGCGTAGCGGAGATCGGAAAGGAGGGTCTTCATGGCCGCTTCGCTTGTGCGAACTCCGCGCCGACGGCGCCACGACGAGCGCGATCGTTTCAAGAGTCCACGATCGAACGAGTTAGGTCACCGGCACCGGGGGCGCGGCGGTCTGAGCGTGTCCGCTCGTGGGATCTGCGGGTCCCACGGCCGGGCGTTGCACTTGACTCACACGTGCCCGCGATCATTGAATAGCCATCCCTCATGCGGATCTTCCTGACCGGAGCCACCGGATGCATCGGCTCGGCGGTTCTCGACTCGCTGACCCGCGCCGGCCATCAGGTAACGGCGCTCGTGCGCGATGCGGAGAAGGCGGCGCGGATGCGCGCTCGCGGCGTAACGCCGGTCGTCGGCGATCTCGCGGAGCCGGCGACGTACCGCTGCGCTGCGGCGCTCTGCGAAGGCGCGGTCCATGCGGCGTCCGAGTCGTCTGCCCGCGGGCCCGAGCTGGACCGCCGCGCGATCGACACGCTCGTCCCGCACGCGAAGGGCTTTCTCATCTACACGTCCGGCGTGTGGGTCCTCGGCAACACGAAGGACGCGGCTGAGGACAGCCCCGTCAATCCGGCCGAGCACGTCTCCTGGCGGCCGTCCCACGAGCGGCTCGTGCTCGACGGTGCCCGCAAGGGGCTCCGCACCATCGTCGTACGTCCCGGCATCGTCTACGGCGGCTCCCGCGGGATCGTCGCTGACCTGCTGAAGGACTCGGCGAACGGCCTCGTGCGCGTGATCGGTGCGGGCGACAACCACTGGGCGCTCGTCTACTATCGCGACCTGGGTGAGCTGTACGCGCGCCTGGCGGGCGCGCCGGACGCGTCCGGCATCTATCACGCGACGGACCACGGCGACGAGCGCGTCAGCGAGATCGTCGAGGCGGTCATCGCCGCGGCGCCGACGCGCCCGGCGGTGCGGCACGTCCCGATCGAGGAAGCGCGCAAGAAGCTGAAGAGCTATGCCGACGCGCTGAACCTCGATCAGATTGTGCGGAGCCATCGCGCGCGGGCGCTCGGCTGGGCACCGACGCTGCATTCGGTATCGGGGAACGTTCGGCGTCTGCTCGAGGAATTCCGGCGCGGCAGAGAGGCCGCGTAGATGGTGTTATTTGACTGAGATCCCCGCACTCATCACAATCATTGTCGTGCGGAAGCGCGCGGCGATCCCCGGCTCCGCGTCGGTCGCGGCGATGTTGTAGAAGCGGAAATCGAACGAGACCGCGAGGTGATCGCGCAGGAACCAGCGCGCGCCGCCGCCGTAGTCCACCGTCGGCGCCGCCGGCCCGCCGCCCGCCCCCTCTCGCGCAATCGTCAGCTTGCTGCTGCCGATCCCGCCGCTCAGGTAACTCCAGCCTCGCCTCCGGCCGAAGTTGAGCGACAGCTGCGGCGCGGCGGAGACAAACGACGTCGTGAACCGCTCGCCGGTGATCTCCGCCTGCTGCGCGCCGCCCGCGATGGCGACCGCGCCGCCGAGGCCGATCGTCATCGGTCCGAGCCGGAACGGATAGAAGGTCGCCGCGAACCGGCCGCCGAAGCCGCGGGCCGGCAGGTTGCCTTCGATCGTGCCCAGGCTCGACGCAATCGAAGCGTCCTGCGGAAAGTTGGCGAGCGACCCCTGGAGATCCACCGCGAAGCGTCCGATCGGCTCGTCGACGACGCCGGTGGGTGGTGGTGCTTGCGCGAGCGCGGTCGCGGGCAGCGCCAGCGCGAGGAGAACGCCGATGAGTTTCATAGCGCCGCAAGTATAGTGTGGAGCGCGGGCCTCTCAGGGCCCGCGAACGATCAATGTCCGACCTCGTGACCCTCGACGAGATTCGTGAAGCGGCAGAACGCATCCGTGGCGTGGCGCGGGTGACGCCGCTCATGGACGTGTCGCATCTCGTCGGCGCGCCGCTCTTCCTCAAGTGCGAGAACCTGCAACCGGCCGGTGCGTTCAAGATCCGCGGCGCGTACAACATGGTCGCGCAGCTCGGTGAGGAGGCGCGCCGCCGCGGCGTGATCACTTACTCCTCCGGCAATCACGGGCAGGCGATGGCGCTCGCGGCGCGCGCGCTCGGGGCCCCCGCCGTCGTCGTCATGCCGACAACCGCCCCGGCGGTAAAGGCGGACGGCGCGCGCGCGTTCGGCGCCGAAGTCATCTTCGAAGGGACGACGTCTGCCGAGCGCAAGGCGAGGGCCGAGCGCGAGGCGGCGGCGCGCGGGCTGACCATGGTGCCGCCGTTCGATCACCGCTGGATCATCGCGGGCCAGGGCACCGCCGGGCTCGAGATCCTGGACCAGGCGCCGGCGCCGGTGGCCACCGTCGTCGTGCAGATGGGAGGCGGCGGGCTGGTCTCGGGCGTCGCCGCCGGCGTCAAGCGCCTCTCGCCGGCGACCCGCGTCATCGGGGTCGAGCCGGCCGGCGCCGCCAAGATGCCGGCGTCGCGCGCCGCCGGGCGACCCGTCACCCTCGATCGGACCGCGAGCGTCGCCGACGGCCTGATGCCCGTCCGACCGGGCGATCTGACCTTCGCGCACGTGCAGACCTTCGTGGACGATCTGGTGACCGTCGACGACAGCGAGATCGTCGAGGCTACGCTCTGGCTCTTCGACCGCGCAAAGCTCGTGGTCGAGCCCAGCGGAGCGGCCGCGCTGGCGGCGGTCCGGAGCGGCAAGGTTGCGGTCAGCGGGACGACGGTCGTGATTCTCAGCGGGGGAAACGTCTCACTCGAGAAGATCGCTGAGCTCGCTCAAGTACGAAGTACGAAGCTCGAAGGCTGAGGTGAACTCTCCTCAAGTACGAAGTAGGAAGTACGAACGCTGAAGTGAAGTTTGGAACTTTCCAACTT
>JBOGJB010000201.1:0-5555 GCA_050745085.1 Vicinamibacterales bacterium | reverse complement strand
GGGACTACCTCCAGAGCCGCGGGATGGGCGCCGACCGGCTGCGCACGGTGAGCTACGGCGAAGAGCGGCCCAAGCATGACAACGCGCGCGAAGAGACCCGGCGCCTCAACCGGCGCGCCGCGATGGTCGTGAGGTTGCAGAGGTAGAGACGTAGCACAGGGGGTAGCTCAAGGATGCGATTCATCAACATCTACCTGGTCGGGTACTTCATCCTGGTCATCGGAGCCGTCCTGGCGCTGTGGCAGGCCGGCATTCTCGCGCAGCTCGGCGCGGTGTGGGTCGTCATCGGGTTGATCATCGCCCTCGGCCTCGGCATCATCTTTGCCGTGTCGGCGGGCAAGCCTGACATCACGACCGGGTCGTAACCCACGTGCGAAGGACGAAGGACGAATGCGGAGGTTGGATCACTTCAGCATTCGTCCTTCCAACTTCATACTCGCTCTAAGCCTTCTCGTCGCCGCCGGCTGCCACGAAGAAGGCGGCATCCAGGTCGCCGACATCACCTTCGAAGGCGTCAAGGCCGTCCAGCCGTCTCAGCTCAAGAACGCGCTCGCCACCGCCGAGAGCGACTGGCTCCCGTGGGGCACCAAGCGCTATTTCAATCGCGCGCAATTCGACGCGGACCTCAAACGGATCACGGCGTTCTACGCAGACCGCGGCTTTCCTGACGCGAAGGTCGCCTCCTTCGACGTCGATCTGAACAAGGCGCAAAACGAGGTCAAGCTGCGCGTGCGCATCGAGGAAGGACAGCCAATCCTCGTCGAGGAAGTCCGTTTCACGGGGTTCGAGAAGCTGCCCGAGGATCACTTGGCGAAGCTGCGTGAGCAGGCGGCGCTCAAGGCAGGCGCGCCGCGCGACCTCGCGCTCGTGCAGGTGACCCGCGAGCGCGCGCTCGACGAGCTGCGCGACCATGGGCACCCGTACGCGCGCGTGCAGGTGACCGAAGCGCCCGGCGCGCAGCCGCGCCACGTCGTCATCACCTACCTCGCCCAGCCCGGGTCCGCCGCCGTCTACGGGCCTGTCGAGATCGCCGGCAATTCCAGCGTGGACGACAACGTCATCCGCCGGCAGCTCACCTACAAGCCGGGCGAGCTCTTCCGCCTCGGCCAGATGCAGGAGAGCCAGCGGACGCTGTACGGCCTCGAGCTGTTCGAGTTCGTCAACGTCGAGGCGATCGAGAGCGGTCAACAGGCTGCCGAGGTGCCGACGCGCGTGACCGTCACCGAGGGGAAGCACCGTAAGCTCACGTTTGGCTTCGGGTACGGCACCGAGGAGAAGCTGCGCGGGACGATCGACTGGCGGCACGTGAACTTCTTCGGAGGCGCGCGGACGGCCGGTGTCGAAGCCAAGTGGTCGTCGCTCGACCGCGGCGTGCGGCTCAACTTCGTTCAGCCGTACTTCTTCTCGCCGCACGTGTCGTTGAGCGCATCCGGGCAGGGATGGCTCTCGAACGAACCGGCCTACACGCTCGACACGCTCGGCACGCGCGTGACCGTCTCCCGCCGATTTTCCGGCTCGGGCCCGCGGTCGGCGAAGCCGGCGATCACGACCGCGTCGGTGTCGCTCATCCACGAGCGAGAGAAGTACTTCATCGAGCCAGAGACACTGCTCGATCTCGCTCTCCGGGACGATCTGATCGCGCTGGGCCTCGACCCGCGCACGCTCCGCGGAGAGGGAATCCTCGCCGCGGTCGCCTTCGACCTCCAGCGCAACACGACCGGCAACATCCTGGACGCGAAGGGCGGGTACCTCGCGGCGTTCCACGCCGAGAAGGCGGGGAAGTGGCTCGGGGGGGACTTCAACTACTACCAGATCATGCTCGAAGGGCGCCACTACGTGACGATCGCCGATCGGGTCGTGCTCGCGAACCGCGCCAAGATCGGGTCGCTCGACGGCCCCGAGCCGACCGACCTGAGATGCCAAAGGCCTAATGGCCAAAGTGACTGCGTGCCGTTCTTCAAGCGCTACTTTCTCGGCGGGTCCACGAGCCTGCGCGGGTGGGGCAGGTTCGACGTCGCGCCGCTGAGCGCGTCGGGGCTCCCGCTGGGCGGGCACTCGATGCTGGAGCTGGTGAGCGAAGTGCGGGTGCCGATCTGGCGCGCGCTAGGTGGTGTGGCGTTCGTCGAGGCCGGAAATGCGTGGGACCAGCCGTGGGACTTCAACTTCGACGACATGCGGGCCGACGTGGGCCTCGGTCTGCGCTACCTGACGCCAATCGGTCCGGTGCGGTTCGACTTCGGGTACCAGCTCACGCCGATCGAAGGACTGCTGGTCGACGGTCTGCCGGAAAAGAACCGGTTCCGAGTGCACTTCTCCATAGGGCAGGCGTTTTAGCCGGACGGTCGAGTCAGCGCGCCGAGCGAGAGCGAGGCGTGGTAGGCGCTGGGCGTGGGGCCGCGGGAGCAGGCACGTGGAAGGCGCCGGGCATTGGAGTCAGCGCGCCGAGCGACAGCGAACAGCCTTGAGCCCGAGCGAGGCGCGAAGCCGCCGAGCGAGCGCGAGCGGGGGTGGGGCCCCGCGAGCAGGAAAGAAAGTGGTAGGCGCTGGGGGTGGGGCCCCCAGCGCAAACAATAATGATGATACGCAGGGCCCTGCAGATCGTGGCGCTCGTCGGAACACTCGCCGTGGGCGTCATCGCCCTCGTGCTGATCGTGTCGCAGACCGGCTGGTTCCGCGACTGGGCGCGCCGCTACATGGTCCGGCAGGCGAATCAGTATCTGAACGGCGAGCTGTCGATCGGACGGCTGAGCGGCAACCTGTTCTTCGGCGCCGAGCTGAGCGACGTCACGGTGGACGTCGGCGGCGAGCGCGTGATCGCCGTCAGGCAGATAGGCGTCGACTACAGCGTGTTCGACCTCGTCTCGCAGGGGCTGATGCTCGATGACATCAGGCTCGACCAGCCGCGCCTGGTCATTCGGCGGACGGCCGACGGCTGGAACCTCGGCCGGCTCGTGAAAGAGCAGAGAAGGGAAGCGGAGCGGGAAGGGCCCGCGCGGCCGGTCGCGATCGGATCGATCGGGATCTCCGGAGGCGATTTCGTCCTCGAAGGCGTCGGGACCGTCGGCGGCGTCGTCGCGCCCGAGCGGCTGCAGCAGCTGGACGCGAAGCTGTCCTTCCAGTACGCGGCGGTGCACTACACGGTTGTCATGGATCACCTGTCGTTCCGGGCGGTCTCCCCCAACCTGTCGGTCAACCAGGTGAAGGGCACGATCGCCGTCCGCGACGACAACCTGTACTTTGAGGATTTGGTGCTCCGCACCGCCGAAAGCGACCTGGCCGCCAGCGGCGTCATCGAACACTATCTGCGTCATCCGATCATCAAGCTCACCGCGAAGTCCGACAAGTTCTCACTTCCGGAGATCGCGCGCGTGCTGCCGGTCGTGGGCCTCGTCAAGCTTCAGCCGGCCTTCGAGGTCGACGCGCGCGGGCCGCTCGAGCGGCTCGTGGCCGATCTGAACGTGCGGTCGAGTGCGGGCGCTGTCAGCGGCGCGACCACCTTCGATCTCGAGGGGCCGCGCCGCGCCGCCGAGGGGACGCTGAACCTCCGCGACCTGAACCTCGCCGCGGTCTTCGGGCGGGCGGACTTGCGAAGCCGGATTACCGGAAAAACGACGTTCGATCTCACGATGCCGCCGGGAGGGCTCGACACGATGTCGGGCCCCTTCACGTTCGGCGGCCCGCGCGCGATGATCGCCGGCTACGACGCGCACGACGTTCAGGTAAAGGGCCGGCTGGCGGGTCCGCGCGTCGAGATCAACGGGCGTGCCCGCGCCTACGGCGGCGCGACGACCGCGCGCGGCACGATTGTTCGGCCGACCCGCGGCCGCGCGCTCGCGCTCGACCTGCGAGGCGCCGCGTCGGGGGTCGACCTCCGACGGCTGCCGAGGACACTCAACGTGCCGCAACTGGCGACCAATTTCACGGCCGACTGGCATCTCGTAAAAAGTTCAGGGTGCAGGGTTCAAGGTTCTGGGTCAGGGGTTCAGGGTTCTGGATCGAGTGCCGACTGTATCGCCGCCGACGCCGTGCTCGGCGCGTCGGTCATCGAAGGGGCGGACTTCGCGTCCGGGACGACAGCGAGCGTGACGCTCGACGGGGAACGGCTCGAGTACTCCGCCAAAGGAGCGGTGAGCGGCCTTGACCTGCAGCGCTTCGGCCGCGTGCTCGACCTGCCCGTGCTGGCAGCCGATCGGTTCGCGTCGAACGTCACCGGTCCCTTCGACGTGAAAGGGCGCGGGCGGACGCTCGACACGATGACGATCGACGCGAGCGGAGAAGCGGTCGACTCGCGCCTCTTCGGCGGCGAGCTGCCGCAGCTCGCGTACACCGCGCGGCTCGACCGCGGCTCGCTGGCGGCGACCGCGAACGGTACGTTCACCGGCTTCGACCCGGCGGCGCTGACGGGCCGCTCCAGCCTGGAGGGAACGATCGCCGGGCGGCTCGACGTCACCACGCAGATCGACGACGTGAGGGTGCCGATCCGGCCGGAGACGCTGACCGCATCGGGCCGCGTCGAGCTGTCAGGCTCGACGATCGGAGGCATCGCGATCGAGAAGGGCACGATCGACGGAAGAGTGGACCGCGGCAACGGGGACATCAAGACCCTCGAGATCAGCGGTCCCGACCTGCACGTCACGGCCTCAGGACCTGTCGCGTACACGAGCCCCGAGGCCCTCCCGAGGCCCGAAGCCCGAGGCCCGAGGCTCGACACGAATGTCACCTACCACGCCGATACGCCGAGCCTCGAGAAGATCGGCCGGCTCCTGGGCCAGCCGCTCGCCGGCGCCGTCACTCTCGAGGGCCGTCTCACCGGCAACGGCGCCGAGTTGAAAGCCGAGGGCGCGCTCGACGGCAGCAACGTCAGGTACAGCGAGAACGGCGCGCTCGACCTGAACGCGAAATATTCGGTCAGCGTTCCGAACCTGTCGTTCGCCGACGCGACGATCGGCGCGGAGACGACTGCGACGTTCGTGACGGCGGGCGGTCTCGAGCTTCGTGAAGTGGCCGCGAAGACGACGTACAAAGGGAACACACTCGAGTTTGACTCGACGATCAACGATCTCGGCCGGGAGCTGAAAGCAACCGGTACGCTCATCGTCCATGCGGACCACAACGAGCTCCACCTGCCGGCGCTCGCGCTGCGCTCGCAGGGCATGGAGTGGCGGCTGGCTGGCACTGAGGCGACGGTGCAGTTCGACGCACGCGAGATCCGCCTGAAAGGCGTGCAGCTTGTGAGCCCCTCGACGGCGCTCGGGGCAGGCGGTCAGCAGTCGCTGGCGGTCGAGGGAACGATCGCGAGATCAGATCCCGCCACGGGCGACCTGCGCGTGAAAGCCTCGAACGTCGACATCGCGCAGCTCGAGAAGCTGACGCTGCAGGAACGCGGGTTCGGCGGCCTCCTCTCGGCCGACGCGCGCGTGACCGGCTCCCTCGGCGCGCCGCGCGTCGACGGCTCGGTCGCGGTGACGAAAGGAAACTTCCGGATGTTCACGTTCGACAGCCTCACCGCGAAACTGGACTATACCGGCGGCGGCGGGCAGGGCGTGCAGATCGAT
>JBOGJB010000200.1:0-3989 GCA_050745085.1 Vicinamibacterales bacterium | reverse complement strand
GGGACTACCTCCAGAGCCGCGGGATGGGCGCCGACCGGCTGCGCACGGTGAGCTACGGCGAAGAGCGGCCCAAGCATGACAACGCGCGCGAAGAGACCCGGCGCCTCAACCGGCGCGCCGCGATGGTGGTAAGGCTGCAACGGTAACTCAAGTACGAAGCTCGAAGTTCGAAGGCTGAAGTAAAGTTTCGAAGTTGGACCTTCACTTTAGCCTTCGTCCTTCGGACTTCGTATTTGAGCAGCTCTCAGCCCTGCTTCTTGTCCAGTCCGGCAAACTCCAGTTTATCCCCTACCTTTACCCCATGCTTCTTCGCGAAGCCTGAGTTGACCTCTACCACGTAGAGCGCCTGGCCTTCGTGGGGGTAGCTGGGGCAGGGATCCGCCTTGCACGGCGGGACCGAGTGAGAGATGTGCACAATGCGCCGGTTCTTGTCGAGCCAGATCATGTCGAGCGGGATCAGCGTGTTCTTCATCCAGAACGGATAGGAACCGGGCTCCTCGAAGAGGAAGATCATCCCTTCCTCGGCCCCCATCTTCTCGCGGAACATCAGGCCGCGGCCGCGCTCCTCGGACGTCCGAGCGATTTCCACCGAGACCCGCGTCTTGTCGGGGAAGAGAACCTCGCCCCGCGGGGTGGCCCACTGGCCCGTCACGACCGCACCGCCGCAGGCAGCCACGGCGACGGCCGCGGCCAGAATCAACGGTTTCATATAAGATCTCCGGGTCCGGCTAGAGCCGGACAGCACCTATGGTAATCAAGTCTTCCGCGGCGCGCGACATCGGCCGGCTGGTAGGCGAGCTGACGAGCGACGACGAGATCCGCCGCGAGGCGGCGGTCGCACGGCTCGCCATCATCGGCCCGCGGGCGGTCGGCCGGCTCGTCGAGACGCTCGGCACTGATCCGCCAGCCCCGGCGCGCGCCGCCATCCTGCGCGCGCTCGAGGCGATCGGCGACCGCCGCGCGCTGGCCCCGGCGCTCGAACGGCTGACCGACTCCGATCCTCGCGCTTCGCATGCCGCGGTCGCGGTCGTCCGCAGGTTCCTTCGATCCCAGGAACGAGAGGCGGCGGGGGCGGCCTTCGAAGGACTGACGGCGCTGGCACTCGACCGCGCCCGCCCGACAGGAGCGAGGCTGGCGGCGCTCGAGGCACTCGACGAGATACCGGGCTCGAGCGCGAAAATGGTGCGAGAGCGGCTGGCCGAGGATCCGAGTCCCGTGCTGCGGACGCGCGCCGCGGGACCGTGGCGCACCGCGTCGGCCGCGCGCCAGCCGCGCTCGCTCGAAACGATCGTCGGTCGGCTGCCGGAGGATCCCGAAGTGGTTCGCGCCGCCCTGCACGCAGAAGGGGGGTCCGCGCCGCTGGCGACGCTGGGGCATCTGGTGGACTCGCTGCGGGAGCGGGAAGCGTCTGCGCGACGCGCCGAAGAACGCGCGGCGTGGCGTGCGGCACGCGGCGCCGCGCACCAGGCGCTCGGCGCGCGCAACAGCCGACTCGCGCTCTACGACCTCCGCGAGACGCTCGCGGACACCTCGGAGCCGCTGCCGGTCGGGTTCGTGGCGGCGATCGAAGCGATCGGGGACGGATCGTGCCTGGAAGCGGTGGCGCGCGCCTGGTCAAAGGCGAAGCCGCACACGGACTCCTGGTGGCGCCGTCACCTCGACGCGGCGTTCAGGGCCATCGTGAGGCGAGAGCGGCTGACGCGCCGGAGCGCTGCGCTCAAGCGCGCGCTCGCGCGCTGGCCGCTGGCGTCGGCGCTCGTCGACGCGGCTAGTACGCCTTCGCGAACCACGCCTCGGCGACGGCCGACCGCCCGCACCTGATGCAGGGCGGACCCGACGGCGTGCCCTGCGCCGCGTCCCACCGCGCGGCGTCCATCGGAATGTTGCGGAGCGTCGCCTGCGTCTCGGCCTTGATCTGCGCTTCGCAGTCGGCGCCGCCGCACCACGGCGCCACCACGAACCCTGGACGGCCCTCCATGATCTTCTTGAACTCGTCGTACGACGCCGCGCGGGTCGTGTGCTCCTCGCGGTACTTCAGCGCACGGTCGTAGAGCGCGCGCTGGATGGTCTCGAGCAGCACGCCGACGTGCGCGGTCAGGCCGTCCATCGGGACGAACGCCTTCTCGCGCGTGTCACGGCGGGCGAGCACGACCTGCCCCTTCTCGATGTCCTTCGGGCCGATCTCAAGGCGCAGCGGGACCCCGCGCATCTCCCACTCGGCGAACTTCCAGCCGGGCGTATAGGCGTCGCGGTCGTCGAGCACCACGCGGACGCCGGAGGCCGCGAGCTGATCGCGGATCGCCTGCGCGCGTGGAAGCACCGTCTCCTGCCAGTTGCCGCGCGGGATGGGGACGATGACGACCTGGTGCGGCGCGACGCGCGGCGGCAGGATCAGCCCGCTGTCGTCGCCGTGCGTCATGATGACGCCGCCGATGAGGCGTGTCGACACGCCCCACGACGTCGTCCAGGCGTGCTGCAGCGACTTGTCACGCCCCTGGAACTGGATCTCGAACGCCTTCGCGAAATTCTGTCCGAGGTTGTGCGACGTGCCTGCCTGCATCGCGCGCCCGTCCCCCATCAGCGCTTCGATAGAGTAGGTCTTTGCGGCGCCCGCAAACTTCTCGCTCTCGCTCTTCTGACCCGGTACCACTGGAATGGCCAGCTCGGTCTCGGCGAACTCCCGGTACAGCTCCAGGATCTTCAGCGTCTCTTCCTGCGCCTCGGCCTCGGTCTCGTGCGCCGTGTGACCTTCCTGCCAGAGGAACTCGGTCGTGCGCAGGAACGGGCGCGTCACTTTCTCCCAGCGGACGACGTTCGCCCATTGGTTGATGAGGACGGGCAGATCGCGCCAGGAATGAATCCACTTCGCGTACATCGTCCCGATGACGGCCTCGGAGGTCGGACGGATGATGAGCGGCTCGGTCAGCTCCTCATCGCCCCCCTTCGTCACCCACGCCACCTGCGGCGCAAAGCCTTCGACGTGCTCCTTCTCGCGCAGCAGGAGACTCTGCGGGATGAAGAGCGGAAAGTACGCGTTGACGTGTCCGGTGGCCTTGAAGCGCCGGTCGAGCGCCTGCTGGATCAGCTCCCAGATCGCGTAGCCGTAGGGCCGGATCACCATGCAGCCCTTGACGGGCGAATAGTCGGCGAGCTCCGCTCGCCACACCACGTCGAGGTACCACTGCGAGAAATCCTCCGACTGCGGAGTAATCTCGGTCACGAGCGCGTCCTTCTTCTCCGTCATTCTCGGTTCCAGGTTTGGTTCCGGGTTCTACGGTTCTGACGTCGCAGCTTCGATTGTCTCGGACACGTGTCGTTTCCAGTGTATATCGTCGCGGGACGGAAAGTCCGTGCGGAAGTGCGCGCCGCGGCTCTCATCGCGTCGACGCGCCGCCCGCGCGATCAGGCGCCCGACCGTCAGGATTGTGAGCGCGCGCCATCCGGCGGCGTCCACGCGCCCGCCGTCTCCGAGCGCGGCGCACGTCGTCACCCAGGCCTCATCGAGCGTCGCGGCCGCACGATCGAGCCCGGCGCCGTCTCGGAACAGGCCGACGAGCCGCCACAGCAGGTCTCTCACGTCGGACGCGGGCGGCGTCGGCGTCAGCACTGCTCCCGACCAGGCCTCGTCGCGCGCTCGGACCGGCAGGGTCGGCGCCTCCACGCGCCAGCGGCCGCTCCCGCCTTCGACCCAGTGGCGCATCGCGAGCCCGGCGCGCGCGCCGAAGACGAGCCCCTCCAGGAGCGAGTTGCTGGCGAGGCGGTTGGCGCCGTGCACACCGGTGCAAGCGGCCTCGCCCGCGGCGAAGAGGCCGGGCACGGACGTGCGGGCGTCGAGGTCGGTCCAGACGCCGCCCATCACGTAGTGCGCGGCAGGACCGACCGGAATGCGGTCCCGCGCGAGGTCCAGGCCGGCGCGGCGGCAGGCGTCGGCGATGAGCGGAAACCGCGCGTGGACGAACGCGGGGTCGAGGTGCCGCAGCGAGAGGTAC
>JBOGJB010000199.1:0-4240 GCA_050745085.1 Vicinamibacterales bacterium | reverse complement strand
GTTCAAGGTTGAAGTTACTTCAGCGTTCGAGCTTCAGAGTTCGTACTTGAGGAGACGCAGACGTCAGTCCCTCCTGCGATCCTCGTCCTCATCCGTTTCCCCGAGCGACGTCGTCTCACCCGCGGTCTCGATACCGAGCACGTCTCCCGGCTGAGCCCGCCCGTCCAGATGCGGGCTGACGTCGCCCGCCGCCCCCGTTGTACCGACCGCGGCCGCATCCCGCCGGATCTCGTCGGCCCCGACGAATGAGGAGCGGGCCACCGGCCGCCAGCGCGTCTGGAGGGTCGCGATGTCAGATCGCCACCACTCCGGCTGGCGGTAGTGCGCCCAGCGCTCGTAGCCCCACGCGTCGATGGTCGCGGTCTCGCGGGGACAGCAGGCGGCGATCGTGCGCGTCTCGAACCGGCGGAGGTCGTCGTCGCTCAGCGTCGAGAACTGATCCGGATCGAACTCGGGATAGCTCTTGATAGCGTCGCGGCCGATGTCGAGCCGGAGCGCGCGTTCTGCTCTCTGTCCACGCGGGCATGGCCGATCGGCACGAGATAGTGGCGCGACGAGAACCAGCCCCCCGAGTCTACGACGATGTAGTAGGCGCGGCGGAGCTCGGGGTCAATGATGAACCCTTCGACCTCTCCGAGCTTTTCGCCGTCTGCGGCGCGAACGTTCAGGTCGTCGAAGTCAATGAGGGTGTCGTCGACGGCGTCTGCATCGACGTAGCGCAGCCTCGAGCTGAAGGGTGTCAACATGAGTTAAGCCTCCTGTTGAAGAAGAAAGCAAGATCCACTCCCGTTCAAGCTCTGCTACCATCTCGGCCGTGCCGACCACCCTGCTCGTCGTTGTCTCGGTTCTCCTCCAGACGCCGGCGCCTGGCGCGTCGCAGCGCGCCAGCAGCCCGGACATGAACATGCCCCGCCCGATTGCGGCGCGCGACAGCGTCTTTCTCGAAGAGCTGACGTGGCTCGAGGTGCGCGACGCCCTGCGCGCCGGCAAGACGACCGTCATCGTCGCGACCGGCGGGATCGAGCAGAACGGGCCGTACCTCGCGCTCGACAAACATCAAGTCGTCCTGTGTGCGACCACGGAAGCAATCGCGCGCAAGCTCGGAAATGCTTTGGTCGCGCCGATCGTCGCGTTCGTGCCCGAAGGGAACATCGAGCCACCAAGCGGACACATGCGCTTCCCAGGCACCATCACGCTGACCGACGACACGTTCAAGCGGCTGCTCACGGACATCGCGGCGAGCCTCCGCGTGCACGGGTTCACGAACATCGTCTTCATCGGAGACAGCGGCGGAAATCAGGATGGGATGAAGGAAGTGGCCTCCACACTGAACGCCGCATGGACCGACGGGAAGACACGCGTGCACTTCGTTCCGGAGTACTACGACTATCCGGGCGTCGCGAAGTGGCTCGAATCGCAGGGGGTCAAGCAGGTGGACGAGGGGTACCACGACGACTTCCAGATTACGGCCGAGATGATGGTGGTGGACCCGACGTCGGTACGGCTGCAGGAGCGGATCGCGGCCGGAAAAGCGTCGATCAACGGCGTGCCGATCGCGCCGGCCGAGAAGGCGATCGAGTGGGGCAAGAAGATCGTGGACTACCGTGCCGAGATCACGGTCAAGGCTATCAGGGAGAAACTGGCTCAAGTACGAACGTCGAAATCCGAAGGCTGAGTTAGAGTCCTCGCCCGACGACTTGCGGCCGATAGAGCTCAAGCGTATAGTTTCGTCCGCGTTTTGAGAGCAAGCATGCGCCGGACGTCGCGCTTCCTGGCGATTTCGACGGTGGCCCTGGCGACAGCCTGCGGCGACTCCAAAACGTCCACAACGCCGACTCCGCCGGCGGCCCCTACTCTCCTGAGCATTCAGGTTGGCATCGCGGGCAACGTTCTCCGGCGCTCGAGCCGGGTCAGAGCCGGCAGTTCTACGCCCTGGGTGCGATGTCGGACAACACGACGCAGGATCTGACTAACCTCGCGATCTGGCAGTCTTCGAATCCCGTCGTCGCGACTGTGTCGAGCGGCGGCCTGGTGACGGCCGCTGCGGAAGGACGAGTCGACATCCGTGCGACCTACGGCTCAACCAGCGGCGCGCTGGCGATTGAGGTCACCCGTCCAAGCGGATGCCGGTATACGCTCAATCCTCCACGGCTGGTTTTCAGTGCGTTCGGCGGATCCGCCAACGTGCAAGTGACGGCCGGTGGACGGCTTCACTCCACAGTTTCTACGGTACGTTGTCGCCGACGAGCGGACAGGGTGCCGCGACGGTCACGTTTTCGGTCCGGGCGTCTTCGTTCGACAGCTACACCCACGTCGAGGTGCGGGGACTGAGCGGTCAGAATCCGTCCGGCTTGCACCGCATCGTCTGGGGCAATCCCTCGACGGAGCCGTTCATCCGCTAGGGCCGGATCCGCGGCCGCCGCCAACTAACCCTGAAGGATGTGCTCTGCGATGATCATCCGCTGCACTTCGGACGTACCCTGGTAGATCTCCGTCGCGCGCACGTCCCGGAACAACCGCTCGACGGTCGCGCCGCGGCGGTAGCCGGCTGACGCCAGGATCTGCATCGCCCTGTCGGCGGCGCGATGCGCCGCTTCGGACGCGTACAGCTTGGCCATCGCCGCTTCGAGCCCGGCGCGCGACTGCCGGTCCTTCGCGTCCGCCGCCTTCAGCATGAGCATGCGCGCCGCGTCCAGCTCGGTCGCCATGTCGGCGAGCATCCACTGGATGGCCTGATAGTTCGCGATCGGCTGGCCGAACGCCTCGCGACCTTTTGCGTGCGCGAGCGCTTCGTCCAGCGCCGCCTGGCCGACGCCCAGCGCCTGCGCCGCGATCGCCACGCGCCCCCCCTCGAGCGCCCACATCGCGAGGCGGAACCCCTCGCCTGGACCGGCCAGCATGGCTGAACCCTCGACCCGCACGTTCTTCAACTCGAGATCCTGGCAGCCGAGGCCGCGGACGCCGAGCGAGTCCGCCGCCGCCGCCCGCGCGAGGCCCGGCGCATCCATCGGCACGAGGAACGCGCTGACCCCGCGTCCCCCGGCGCCCGGCTGCGTCGCCGCGAACACGATCGCCACGTCCGCCGCCTCGGCGTTGGCGACCCACACCTTCCGGCCGTTGAGCACGTAGCCGCGGTCGTCGAGCCGGGCGACCGTCTGCTGATTGGCGGCGTCGCTCCCCGCGTTCGGCTCCGACAGCGCGAACGCGCCAATCGACTGCCCGCTCGCGAGCCGAGACAGCCAGGCATCCTTCTGCGCATCCGTGCCGAAGCGCGCGATCGGCTCGGCGACGAGCGAGTTCTGGACGGCGACGATAACCGCGAGCGTCGCGCTCGCGCGCGCGAGCGCTTCGACCGCCAGCGCGTACGTCACGTAGTCGCGCCCGCCGCCGGCGAACTCACGGGGCACGGTGACGCCCGCCAGCCCGAGCGCGAACGCCGCGCGGACGAGCGCCAGCGGAAACGCGCCCGCCTCGTCGATCGCCGTCGCCGCAGGAGCCACGCGATCCCTGGAGAACCGGGTCACCGGATCGAGGAAGGACTGCTGATCGACAGAGAGGTCGAGGTCCATGGCAGTAGAATACCTCCCGCATCGCTCCCGATGATCCGCCAGACCCTATTGTCCCCGCGGGCGGCGCGGCTCGCGCTGCCGGCGGCGCTCTTCATCTACACCTTCACGATCCGAGTCTGGGGAATCACGCGCCACTTCTGGATGCACTACGACCAGATCCGGGACTGGCGCATCGCGCTCGGGCCGTTCTCGGAGCTGCCACTCGTCGGTCCCGTGACGCATCTCGGAGGCTCTCCGCCCGGGCCGGCCTTCTACTGGGTCCTGTGGCTCATCCGCGTCACGGTCGGTCCATGGTTCGACGATCTGCCGCACGCCGGCGGCATCGGCCAAGCGGTCCTGCACTCGGCCGCCGACGTCCTTCTCTTCCTCGGCATTCGCCGCCGGACCGGGTCCGCTCCGCTTGCCCTCGCCGTCGTGCTGCTCGTGGCGAGCGCCCCGTACGATCTCGCGCTGTCCGGCACGATCTGGAATCCGATGATGGCGGTGACCTTCGCGAAGATTGCCTCGGCGATGGTGCTCCTTGGCTGGGGCGAGCGCGAGCCCTGGCGCGCGGCGGTGGCCGCCGCTGCGGCCTGGGCGGGACTGCAGTCGCATGCCGCAGGCGTGTTCGTGGCCGCCGCCATCCTGCTGTACCTCGTCGTGCGCGCGCTCGCGACGCGCGGGTGGGGGCC
>JBOGJB010000198.1:0-14727 GCA_050745085.1 Vicinamibacterales bacterium | reverse complement strand
CAGGAGGACGGCGTCGCCCTCTTCCGGCTCGACGGCGCGCGCCGGCCGATCCGGATCCGCGACGGCCGCTTCGCGGTCGGCGATGAAGCCGTGGACGCCGGGGCGCTCGCCGCCGAGGCCGCGTCCGCCCCGTCGCGATTCAGCCCGAACGTCCTGCTACGGCCGCTCGTGCAGGACACGATCTTCCCGACCGTTTGTTACGTGGCCGGGCCGAGCGAGCTGGCGTACCTCGCGCAGCTCGGACCCATCTACCGCCACTTCGGCGTGCCGATGCCGCTCATCCATCCGCGCGCGACCGCCACAATCCTCGACTCCGCCGCCGCGCGATTCATCGCCCGCTACGATCTTCCGCTCGAGTTGCTCCAGCCGCAGGGCGAGGCGGCGCTCAACCGGCTCCTCGAGTCCCAGCTCCCGCCGTCGGTCGACCAGTCGCTGCATGCCGCCGCGGCCGCCATCGAGGCGCAGATGTCGAAAGTGATTGCCGCCGTGCCGGCGATCGACCCGACGCTCGCCGGCGCCGCAAAAACGACGCTCGGACGGATGGAGCACGACCTCAAGACGCTCCATCAGAAGATCATCCAGGCAGCCAAGCGGCGCGACGAGACGCTCAGGCGCCAGTTCGCGCGCGCGCAGGCGCAGGCCTTCCCTGCCGGACATCCCCAGGAGCGCGCTCTCGGCGTCGTCTTTTTCCTGAACCGCTACGGATGGGGGCTCGTCGAGCGGCTGATGGAAGAGCTGCCGACGGAGATGGGCAACCACTGGGTTCTCACGATCTAGGCCACGGATTGCGCGGATTTCGCGGGTGGCGCTGTTAACACCTGCCGGACCGGCACGTCCTCAGCACATAGAGGTGCTGCATGGACTTTGGAATCCGCCGCTTCTTTGCCACTGCCGGACTGGCTGTGGCGTTGGTCACGCTGCCCGGTCAGGCGATCGCTGGTCCGCCGCTGCTCTGCCATCCCTTTGACACCGACGGCGCAAAGTCGCTTCCCTGGGGGGGTGACGGCTGGAACAGCCCGGTCTCGACCTACCCGCTCGACCGTCTGGTGACGGACACGCTGGCGCTGCTCTCGCCCGAAATGCCGGTCGTGACGCGCATGGAAACGATTCGGCGCGCGGCGATATACGCCAGCCGCGACGTCCGCGTCGCCGCGGATCTCCTGTCAGCGCTGAGCCGTCGGGCGCTGGAGCGGAACAGCCCCAAGCCGGATCGTCACGCCTGGTTCGATTTCGGATACCTGGTGGAAACCTACAAGCAGGCGGATTTCCTCTTCAAGACGGGCAATCCGGCGGCCGGTATTGACGGCTACCGCCACATAACGAAGGCGATCACGATGGGATCGGGTGTGGAGCCGGAGATGGAGTTTGCCGCCGCGCTCGTCACCGAGCGACGGCAGCGCGACGTTGCGAACGCACACTACCGGCGGGCGGCGGCAGGTGCCACGGCCGATTCGATCCTGGCGCGAAACCTGTCGGCGCGCTTTCCGGGCCGATAGGTCTGGGTGAGGCGGATGAAACGGTCACAGCGCTTCACTGGCTGAGCGCAGCCGTTCCTCCGCCTCCTTCAGCCGGCCCATCGCGCCGTTCCACCACGCATCATCTTTTGAGAGCCGTTCGCGCGAGGCGACGATCGCCCGCGCGGTTTCGTCAGGCGCGGGGCCCCCCGGCGTCCGGCGGAGCTCCACGAAGCGCGTCGGGCTGAGGATTCGCTCCAGCTCGCCGTCGCTCCAGCCGATCACCGCGCCGGTCACGTCGCGCGCCACGCGGTCGAGGACGGCGGACGGACTGATCGACGGCTCCGCGGACCGCTCGGTGACGAACCGCGCGGCGATGCCGTGCGCGATCCGGAACGACAAGCCGCGATCGCGGGCGAGCGTGTCGGCCAGCTCGGTGACAGTGATCCAGTTCTGCTCCGCGCGCGCCGCCATCCGCTCGCGGTCGAAGTCGGCGTCGCGCATCGCGGCCGCAACGAGCTTCACCGCGCGCGTCGCGTCTTTGAACATCGAGAACACGAGCGGCTGCAGGTCGTCCTCGATATCGACGACGTCGCCGAACGGTGTGTTGTGGACCGCGGTGACGATCGCCGACGCCTGCCCGAGCGCCTTGCTCCCGATCGAGCGCGCGTGCTCGAGCGCGACCGGGTTGCGCTTCTGCGGCATGATGCTGCTCGACTGCACGTAGCCCTCGCCGAGCCGCAGGTAGCCGAACTCCGAGGTGCACCAGAGCAGCAGGTCCTGCACGAACCGGCCGAGACCGGCGAGCGCGACCGAGGCGGCGGCCGCGCTCTCGAGCAGGTAGTCCACCGTCGCGATGCTGCCGTAGGTGTTACCCGTCGGCGCATCGAAGCCGAGGAGGTCGCTCGTCAGACGGCGATCGATCGGAAATCCGGTGCCGGTAATCGCGCAGGCGCCGAGCGGGCACGTATTGACGGTCGCAAACGCCGCAGCCATCCGGGTCGCGTCCCGCTCGAGCTGCTCGATCGCGCCGAGGAGGTAGTGCGCGACCGTCGTCGGCTGTGCCGGCTGCGTGTGCGTGTGGGCGGCGAAGACGGTTTCACGATGCCGTTCGGCGATCGCCAGAAGCGTCCGCCGCAGCTCCAGCGTCGCCCCGAGCAGGCCCAGCACGAACTCCCGCTGCCGCATCCGGTACATCGCCATGTCGATGTCGTTCCGGCTGCGCGCGGTGTGGAGCCGGCCGGCGGCCTCTTCGCCGCAGGCCTGCACGAGGAGGCGCTCCACGTAGAAGAAGAGATCCTCGCACGAGCCGTCGTACCGCGCCGCGCGGACCTCGGATTCGGGCAGCCGCTCGAGTCCGTCCCGGATCCGCCGGCCGTCGTCCTGCGAGACGATGCCGGTCCGGACGAGCATCACGAGGTGCGCGTGATGGATCGCGAGGAGCGGGGAGAGGAAGAGGGTTTTCGCGTCCTCGAAGTTCTCGTTCAGGACGTGGGTGACGTATTCGGGGGCAAAGGACATGGAGTGGACTGCTCAAGTACGAAGCTCGAAGTACGAAGGTCGAAGTAAAGTTCGAAGGAGGACGTTTCAAGCTTACCGGAACCGACGTGCCTCGAGACTCGTGATCTCCCGACCTATTACTTGAAACTTCCCCCTTTACTTCGAACTTCGAGCTTCGTCCTTCGTACTTGGGCTAGAAAGACACCTTCAACCCCAACTGAAACTGTCGCTGTTCATATCCACCGGTCGGCGGCAGCTGGTCGCCGCTCGTCGGGAGCGGCGCCGCCGGGGCTCCGGCGGTGTCGGTTGCCACGACGCTCGTCACGCCCGCCCACTGCACGGTGTTGAACACGTTCTTCAGCTCGGCAATCACCTCGGCGCGCACGCTCCGGTGGATCGGGACGATCCGCGAGACTCGCAGATCCACGTTATAGCGCGCCGGCAGATTGAGCGAGTTTCGCGGCACGCTGAGCGGACGATCGCTGTTGGCGTTCCCGTCGTTGTTCAGCTCGCGGTTCGCGCGGACGTTGACCGGGATGCCGCTCGCGAACAACATCGCGACGCCGAACTGATTGTGGTTGAGGATCGCCCGCAGCACATCGTTCGAGACGTTCACGGACGGCTGCGCGACGATGCTGCCGACGAAGGTGTGCCGCTGATCGAGGATGTTCGGTCCGAGGTCGCGGTCGAGGCTGGTCGGGTCGACGCGGCCCTGGTCCCCCTGCACCGACAGCACGCTGGTGATCGGGGCGTTGTCCTCGCTCTTCGCGAGCGTGTAGGAGAAGTCGAGCTGCACGCCGTCGGTGAAGCGACGGGTGAGTTGCACCATCAGCGCCCGATACGTCGACTCCCCCACCGACTGCACGGAGGAGATGTTGCGGAAGCGGGGATCGAGGCGGGTCGTCGCGTTGATCGGCGTTGCCGCGAAGATCGGGCGGCCGTCCGCCAGGGTCCCGATCGGGTTGATCAGGTTGACGTTGCTGATCACCGGCAGGTCGTGGCCGCGCACGTACGAGAACCCGGCCGCGACGGCGTAGACGTCGCCGAGCGCGCGCTCGACCTGCACGTTCGTCTGCCAGGCGCGTCCGATCCGGAACGCCGGGTCAACGGTCGACGCGTCCCCGAGGGGGCGGACGAAGCCGGGCGGCGTGTTTTCAAGCGTGTTCGGGAACGGCGGGGCGCCGGCGGACGTGGGCGTCAGCGACACGGTGGTCCGCGCCGCAGAGCCGTCCTGCAGGAGCGCGGTCTCGTACGCCGCCAGGAGTGGCTGGTCGTACATCAGGCCGGTGTTCGCGCGCAGCACGGTCCGCCCCGCTTCGTCCAGCGTCCAGACGACGCCGGCCCGCGGCTGCCAGTTGTTGGCGTCGATCGTGAAGTCGCGAGACGACTCGAGCGGCGCGTCCGACACGCCGTTCGGGACGTCGTAGAGATCGTAGCGTACGCCGTACAACAGCTTGACCCGCGACGTGAGGCGCCAGTCGTCCTGCACGAAGAACGAATAGAGGTTGGACGAGTACTCCAGATCGGGATTCCCGAAGAATTGCTGGAACGAGGTGTAGCCCAGCCGGTTGGTGCCGGCGCGCGCGGCGTTGTAGGCCGCGACGTTCGGGAAGGTGTAGAGCTGGAACAGCGTCTGCGTGCGCGTGTCGGCCACGTGCTGGATGTCGAAGCCGAACTTGTAGGAATGGTTGGCCCGCAGGAACGTGAGGTTGTCGATCACCTGAAACACGTCCTGCGTGAACGCGAACCCGGCGTCGGCGTTGCCGGCGATCGGTCCGCCGAAGTTCGCGACGCTCGACACCGTGATGCCCGGTCCGGCCCCCGCCTGCGACCCCGGCACGCGCCCCTGGCTTCGAGTCGCGTACTGCACGCGCAGCTCGTTCAAGAAGCTGCTGCCCACCGTCGACACGAGCTGTGCCGCGGTCGAGTGCTGCCGGTCGCTGAAATCGGTCCCGCGCTGGACGGAGTTCAGCCCGCCGCCGATGTTGTTGACGATGAAGTTGTCGAAGTAGATGTAGCGCGCGGTCAGGCGGTTGGACGGGTCGAGCGTCACGTCCACCTTCCCGATGCCGAACTTCGTGTCGAGGGCCGCGGGCATGTACGGCGGTTCCGTCAGGCCGAGCGTCGCGGCGTTGGCGGCCGAGATCGTGATCACGCGCCCGCCGGACAGATCGCGATTGGTGTTCTCGAAACCCGCGAAGTACTGCATCCGGTCGCGCACGATCGGCCCGCCCAGATCGACCGTGAACAGGTCCACGTCGGTCGGCGGCTTCTCGGCGGTCGTCGCCACGAAGAAGGGCTTGGCGGCGAACGCCTTCCGCTGGAACCGGTAGCTCGCCTGCCCCTTCACCGTGTTCGTGCCCGAGGGCGTGATCGCGTTGTAGATCAGCCCCATCGTCTGGCCGAACTCGGGAGCGTAGCCGGTCGTGATCACCTTGACCTCGCGGATCATCACCTCGGACATCGGCATCTGTCGCAGCCCCGCGCGGTCCTTCTGCGTGTTGTTGTTCCCGTCGATCTGATAGTTCACGCGCAGCAGCGCCCCGTTCGCCGTCAGGCGCGGCACGCCGAACTCCTGCGTCTCGAAGCCCGTCACGCCCGGCTGCAGCAGCGCAAAGTTGTACGGGTTGCGGGAGGTCAGCGGCAGGTTCTTGATCTCGCGCTCGTTGAGCGTGCGCCCCTGATCGATCCGGCCGAGGTCGACGACCGACGAGTCGGCGCTGACAGAGACGACCTCGCTGAGCGTACCGACGCCGAGCCGGATGTTGACCACGGCCGTCTCACCGGCGGTGAGGACGAGCCCGGCCTGCTCGAACTTCTTGAAACCGGAGAGCTCGGCGGTCACGCGGTACGTGCCGAGCGGGAGGAGCGGCGCGCGGTACACGCCGGCGTCGTTCGAGAGCACGCTGCGCGACGCACCGGTGTCGAGGTTCGTGACGGTCACGGTGACGCCCGGCAGCACGGCGCCGGATTCGTCCGCAATCGTGCCTTCGATGGTGCCGTTGACCGCCTGCGACTGGGCGAACGCGGGGGACGCGCACAGCAACGCGACGAGGAGTCGGGGCAGAACCTTGGTGATCATCTCGATGGAACCTCGCTTGAACCGAGTATATCTCCGCGTGCATCTGTGTTCATCTGCGGCTTACAATCTATAGACGCGGATGACGACCCCGACGACGCCGGCGCGCGCGCCGAGACTATCCGGACGTCTGCCGAAGCGGCTCTGGCGGTGGCGCTGGGCGCTCGCCGTGCTGTCTGTCCTGCTGCTCGCGTTCGTCGTCACGTTCGTCCGCTACTACGCCACGTTCGGCCGCATGATCGACGCGCGCCTCCAGGGCGAGCGCACCCGCGCCGAGCCGCGCGTATTCGCGCGGGCGCTCGAGCTTCGACCCGGCCAATCGCTGTCGCCCGCTCAGCTCAGTGACCGGCTCAACGATCTCGGCTACGCGCACCGCGCTCGCGCGGACAAGCCGGGCGAGTTCGCGATCGGCCGCGAGGCGATCGCGCTCATCCCGCGCGCCGGCTCGCACGGCGCGCGGTTGATGCGCATCGTCTTCCGCCGGACCGGCCGGCCTGGCTCGGAGCTGAACGCGCTCGAGCGGATCGAGGCGGTGCCCAAGCAGCGGGTCGATCGCCTGACGCTCGAGCCGCCACTGCTCACCGCGCTCGTCAACTCCGGACGCGAGAAGCGTCGGATGGTCCCGCTCGCGCAGATCCCGAAGCAGCTCGTCAACGCGGTGCTCGCGATCGAGGACCGCCGCTTCTACGAGCATCCCGGGGTCGATCCGATCCGGATGGTCGGCGCGCTCCTGTCAAACGTCTTCGGCGACCGGCTGTACAGCGGCGCCAGCACGGTCACGCAGCAGCTCGCGCGCAACTTCTTCCTGACCGATCAGATGGCGATCGAGCAGGCCACCGGCCAGCGGTCGCTGCGGCGGAAGTTGAAAGAGCAGTTCATGTCGATCGTGCTCGAGGGACGGGCGTCGAAGGACGAGATCCTCGAGCTCTACCTGAACGATGTGTATCTCGGCCAGCGCGGGTCGTTCGCGATCCACGGCGTCGCGGAAGCCTCGCGCCTCTTCTTCGGCAAGGACGTCTCGAACGTTACGCTCGCCGAGGGGGCGATGATCGCGGGCGTGATCCAGACCGCGCGGCACTCGCCGTTCCGCGACGCGGCGCGCGCGAAAGAGCGGCGCAACATCGTCTTAAAGGCGATGGTCGAGGCGGGTTATGTCAGCGACGAGGCGGCCGCGCGCGCGGCGCGCGAGCCGGTGACGATCGCCTTGCGGGCCCTCGACGCCGAGGCCCCGTACTTCGTCGACTACATCGGACAGGAGATGCAGGCCTGGCGGCCCGACCTCACGCGCGGCGACAAGCCGGTCGACGTCTACACGACGCTTGACCTCCACCTGCAGCGGGTCGCCGAGGATGCGATGCGCGCCGGGCTCCCGCAGGTGGACGCGATCCTGGCGCGCCGCCGGCGCCCGCCCGCCCAGGCGGCGCTCATCGCCGCCGATCCCCGCACCGGCGAGATCCTCGCGCTCGTCGGCGGCCGATCGTACAACCAGTCGCAGTTCAACCGCGCGGTGACCGCCCGCCGGCAGCCCGGCTCGGTGTTCAAGCCGTTCGTCTACCTGTCGGCGTTCGAGCGCGCCGCCGAGCTGTCGCGCACCGACCTGACGCCCGCGACGCTCGTCTGGGACGAGCCGACCGAATTCATGTTCGAGGACCAGCCGCCGTACGCGCCGGGCAACTACGAGGGGGAGTACGACGGCGAGATCACGCTTCGCCGCGCGCTCGCGCTCTCGCGCAACGTCGTCGCCGTCAAGGTCGCCGAGACCACTGGTTACGATCACGTCGCGTCGCTCTGGAAGAAGATCGGCGCGGGGACTCCGCCACGACCGTTCCCGTCGATCGCGCTCGGCGTCTTCGAAGCGACGCCGCTCGAGATCGCGACCGCCTTCACGCTCTTCGCCAACGGCGGCGTGATGCGGCCGCTGCGCGCGATCGAGAAGGTCGCCGACGGGGGCAAGGAGATCGCCCCCAGACAGGGACGCACGAAGCAGATCGCCCGGGAGGACACGACTTTTCTGGTCACCTCCATGATGCGGAGCGTGTTGAACGAGGGGACCGGCGCTGGGGCGCGCGCCGCCGGCTTCGCGCTCGACGCTGCCGGCAAATCCGGCACGACCAACGATCTCCGCGACGCCTGGTTCGTCGGCTTCACGCCGGAGCTGCTGACGGTCGTCTGGGTCGGCCTCGACGACAACCGTCCGGTCGGCCTCAGCGGGACGCAGGCCGCGCTGCCGATCTGGACCGCCTTCATGACGCGCGCGCTTGCGGGCCGTCCGAACAGGCCGTTCGAGCCGCCCGCCGGCATCACGCTCGTCGACATCGATCGTGACACGGGCCGGCTGGCCCAGCCCGCCTGCCCGCGCGTGTATAGAGAGGCGTTTCTGGCCGGCACGGCGCCGACCGCGGCCTGCGATCTGCACTCGTGGTAGGAAGATGGTCGAAGAGGTCCTGACGGCCGCGAACGAGGCGCTGGCGCGCGGCGAGACCGTCGCGCTCGTGACGATCGTCCGCGTGGTGGGCTCCACGCCGCAGCGCGTCGGTGCGAAAATGCTCGTGTTCGCCGACGGCCGCACGGTCGGCACGATCGGCGGCGGCTGCTACGAGAGCGAGGCGTTCTGGAAGGCGCGCGACGCGATCGCCACCAGCCGCCCCAGGGTCGTGCGCTTCGATCTGACCGACGACATCGCCGGCGAGTCCGGGCTCATCTGCGGCGGTCAGATGGACGTCTTCATCGAACCGCTGGCGCCGTCGCCGCACTTGTACATCGCCGGCGGGGGCCACGTCGGCCTGCATCTCGCGCGCGCCGCGGCCGACGTTGGTTTCCGGATCCACGTCGTGGATGACCGCGAGAAGTTCGCGAGCGCCGAGCGCTTCCCCGGCGCCGAGGAGGTCGTCGTCGACTCGATTCCCGCCTGGCTCGAGCAGGCCGCGCTCGCGCCTCCCGCCTACGTCGCGATCGTCACGCGGGGCCACCAACACGATCTGGCGGCGCTGCGCGCGGTTGCCACGCGGGACCTGCGCTACGTCGGCCTGATCGGCAGCCGCGCCAAGGTCACGCGCATCTTCGACGCCCTCCAGGAGGAGGGGATGCCGGCCGACGCGCTGCGACGCGTCCACGCGCCGATCGGCCTCGACATCGGCGCCGTTACGCCGGCCGAGATCGCCGTGAGCATCGTCGCCGAGCTGGTCGCCGTGCGGCACGGCAAGCTCGACGCCGGCGCCGCCACGGATATCGAAACGCTCACCATGCGCTTCACGCCGCCGGGGCTTCGGAGCTAGGGGCTCAGGGTGCTCAGGGGGCTCACGGTGCCCAAGGTGCCGATGCCGTCCGCTGCGGTACAGAGCCGTCCCACAAGCGGCCACCTTCGCTCCGAAACCCTCTGAACGGCGGCCTTTCGCGGCTGTCCGCCGCCGGCATGCCCGTCGCCGCACCTGTTCCTGAATTATTGGCAGTATGAGACCGCCGAGGCCTGGGACGCCGATTCTCGCACGCACGTGCGGGTGTCAGGCGATGCCGCGGCCATGCTGCCGGCCCTACGGCGGGAGATCGCCGCGGTGGATCCGAACGTCCCCATCGCCGAGGACTATCCGCTCACGTACCGGCTGGAGCACTCGTTCAAAGCGTTGCGGGTCGCGCGCACAACCCTCGCGGGCTTTGGAAGCCTGGCGGTGTTTCTGAGCGCCATCGGTCTCTACGGCGGACTCGCGTACAGTGTCGCGCGGCGCACGCGGGAGATCGCCATCCGCATGGCACTTGGCGCGGATCGGGGCTCTGTCGCCGGCCTGGTGCTGCGTCAGGGTATGCGTCTGACGCTCGCCGGCGTCGGGATCGGCCTCGTCACGGCATACATCGCCTCGCGCTTCCTGTCCAGCCTGCTCTACGGCGTCAACCCGCATGATCGATTGACGTTCATCGCCGTCCCCGCCGTTCTCTGCGCCGTCGCGCTGCTCGCAAGCTACATTCCTGCGCGTCGTGCCATGCGCGTGGACCCGATGCTCGCGCTGCGGTACGAATAGCGACAGCGTGGTAAGGTGCTCAGGCTGCTCAAGGAGCTCACGGTTGCTCGAGGTGCCGCTGCACCCGTGCACTCGCACCGTGAGCACCGTGAGCACCGTGAGCACCTTGAGCACCCTCCTCATCCGCGGAGGCACCATCCTCACGATGAACGACGCGTTCGACGTCGTCGAGGGAAGCGTGTCGGTCGAAGACGGCGTCATCGTCGATGTCGGATCCGATGCGGACCTTAAGCCCCACGACACTGTCATCAATGCCCGCGGCGGGTACGTGCTGCCCGGCTTCATCCAGACGCACGTCCATCTGTGTCAGACGCTCTTCCGCGGCTACGCGGACGATCTGACGCTCCTCGACTGGCTGCGCCGGCGCGTATGGCCGATGGAAGCGGCGCACACGCCGCGGACGCTTGCCGCATCGACCCGCCTTGCCGCGGCGGAACTGCTTCTCTCCGGCACGACGACCGCGCTGACGATGGAGACGGTCCACGACACGGAATCGGTGTTCGAGGCGCTTGCGAACACCGGGCTGAGGGCCGTCGTCGGCAAGTGCATGATGGACGCCGACAGTCCGGAGGTCCCTGCGCGGCTGCGCGAGCCGACGCGGCGATCGATCGACGAGAGCGAGGCGCTCGTCCGGCGTTGGAACGCGGACGGCGGGCGGCTGCGCGCCGCATTCGCGCCGCGGTTCGCGCTGTCGTGTACGCGCGAGCTGCTCGAGGCAGTCGCAGCGGTGTCGGCATCGACGGGCGCGCTCGTGCACACGCACGCTTCCGAATCGCGCGACGAGATCGACCTCGTCCGGAGAATGACCGGCAGCGACAACCTCGACTACCTCGCCGCGACCGGCCTCGCGACGCCGCGGCTCTGCGCCGCGCACTGCGTCTGGGCCGGCGACGCCCAGCAGGCGCTCCTCGCCGAGCGCGACGTGAAGGTTCTTCACTGCCCGTCGTCCAACCTCAAGCTCGGGTCCGGGATCGCACCCGTCGTCGAGCTGCGCGCCCGCGGCGTGTCGGTCTCGCTCGGCGCCGACGGCGCCGCTTGCAACAACCGGCTCGACATGTTCCAGGAGATGCGGCTGGCGGCGATCCTCCAGGCCATGCGGCTCAGGCCCGGCGCCCTCCCCGCGCGCGAGGCGTTGTGGATGGCCACGCGCGAAGGGGCGCGCGCGCTCGGGATGGCGAAGGAGATCGGATCGGTCGAGCCGGGGAAGCGGGCGGACCTCATCGTCATCGATCGCGACCGCCCGCATCTGGCCACCGCTCCCGATCCGTTCTCCGCCATCGTCTACGGGGCCACGGGCGCGGATGTCCGGGCGGCAATCGTCGACGGCGAGCCGCTCGTGCGCGACTTCTCGCTCGTCCGGCTCGACCGTGAGGCGGTGCTGCGCGACGCACGGGCCGCGGCCACGGCCGTGGCCGGGCGCGCCGCTGTTGTATAATGCGTTTAGCACTCGACGTCATCGACTGCTAAGCCATGGTCGGACCCCGCTCCAGCTCGCTCGCCGAGCGCGACCGCCGCATTCTCGCGGCGCTGGTGCATTCGTACATCGAGGAAGGTGAGCCGGTGTCGTCGCTGTGGCTGGCCGAGCAGCGCGGCTTCGAAGTCTCCTCCGCCACCGTGCGCAACATCCTGTCGCGCCTCGAAGAAGCGGGCTACGTCCAGCAGCCACACCCCTCGGCCGGGCGCGTGCCGACCGACCTCGGCTATCGCGTGTATGTCGATCAATTGCTGGAAGGACGGCGCCCGTCGCGGGCGGCGGCGCACGTCGAGGCCCGGCTTCGGCGCGCGGCGACCGTGCCCGACGTCCTCGAGGACGTCTCGCAGGAGCTGGCGCGCGCCGCGCACCAGATCGGCTTTGCGGTCGCGCCGGCGAGCCAGGCCACAACGTTCTGTCACATCGATTTCGTCGCGCTGGACGAACGGCGAGTGCTGGTCGTGCTCGTCGCGACCGGCGGGGAGATCGCCCACAAGGTGATCGAGCTGGACGAAGCGGTGCGTCCGGTGGATCTGCAGCAGGCCGCGAACTACTTGAACAGTGAGTTCGCCGGAGTGACGCTCGCCGAGGTCCGCGACGCGATCGAAGCTCGGTTGCGGCAGGAGCGGGTGCTCTACGACCGGTTGATCGAGCGTGCGCTCACGCTGGCAGCGTCGAGCCTCGCCGAGCTGGAACCGTCCGACACCGTGTTCATCCAGGGGGCGTCGCTGCTCCTCGAGGACGCGGACGCCTTCCCGATCGAAACGCTCCGGGCCCTGTTCAGAATGATCGAAGAAAAGCACCGGCTGGTGCAGCTGCTGAACGAGTGCATCGATGGCACGGGGCTGACGATCCTCATCGGCCGCGAGCACGCGGCACCCGATATGCAGTCCTTCAGCCTCGTGGCGTCTACCTACCGCGACGGCTCGCGGACCGGGATGGTCGGCGTGATTGGCCCCACTCGCATGCGATACGCGCGTGCAATCGCCGTCGTCGACGGCGTGTCGCGCGCCATGACCAGCATCCTTATCGCGCGCTAGAAGCAATGCCCGACAACAGAAAACCGTTCGAAGAGTTCGCGGAAGACGATATCCGCCAGCCGCTCGGAACCGACACCGCAACCGGAACCGACGACGTACGCCCCGCCGGCGAGCCTGCCGCAGCTGACAGGACGGCCGGCGAGCCCGACGCCGAGCGCCAGCGGGACGAGTACTACGACCTGCTGCTGCGCACCCGCGCCGAGTTCGACAATTACCGGAAGCGCGTCGAGCGCGAGCGGCAGGAGTGGGCCGGCGCGGCGGCCGCCGACCTTCTCCGCGATCTGCTGCCGTTCGTGGACGACCTCGAGCGCGCGCTCGGTGCCGACGCGAGCGCGGGCGCGTACCGGCAGGGCGTCGAGCTGATCCACCGGCAGCTCCTGGATCTCCTCGCCAAGCGGGGCGTCCGTGCGATCGACGCCGTGGGCGCCGATTTCGATCCGCACGTCCACCAGGCGGTCATGCACGAGCACGTCGAGGGACGCCGCGACGGCGAGGTGGTTGAAGAACTGCGCCGGGGCTACATGCTCGGCGACCGGCTGCTCCGTCCCGCCATGGTCAAGGTCGCCAAAGTGTGACGACGACCAGACGCGACTACTACGAGGTGCTCGGCGTCGCCCGGTCGGCCGGCGAGGTCGAGATCAAGAGCGCGTACCGCAAGCTCGCGCTCAAACACCATCCCGATCGCAACCCCGGGGACAGGGCAGCCGAGGAAAAGTTCAAGGAGGCGGCGGAGGCGTACGCTGTGCTCGCCGACCCGGACAAGCGATCGGCGTACGATCGCTTCGGCTTCGCCGGGGTGCGCGGCGCGGCCGGGGCCGGCTTCGACCCGACGATTTTCGCCGACTTCAGCGACATCTTCGGCGGCCTCGGCGACTTGTTCGGCTTCGGCGATCTCTTCGGCGCGGCGCGCCGGCGCCACGGGCCGATGCGCGGCGCGGATCTCCGCTACGACCTCGAGATCGCGTTCACCGAGTCGGCGAAGGGGGCCGAGACCTCGATTCTCATTCCGCGCGAGGAAGCCTGCGAGACCTGCGCAGGTTCTGGGTCGGCGCCTGGAACGTCCGCCGGGACCTGTCCGCAGTGCCAGGGGCGCGGGCAGCTCCGCTACCAGCAGGGCTTCCTCACCGTGACCCGGCCGTGCGGGCAATGCCGCGGCGCGGGCCGCGTGATCACTCATCCGTGCGCGAGCTGCCGCGGCGCGGGCCGCGTCTCGCGCGAGCGCAAGCTGACCGTGAAGATTCCGGCCGGCATCGCGAGCGGCCAGCGGATGCGGCTCCACGGCGAGGGGGAGCACGGCGCGAACGGCGGCCCCCCCGGCGATCTCTACGTCGTCGTTCACGTCCAGGATCATCCGTTCTTCCAGCGCGAGGGGGACGACCTCGTCTGCGAGGCACCGGTCACGTTCCCGGTCCTCGCGCTCGGCGGGTCGATCGAGGTTCCGACGCTCGACGGCGAGACCGACCTGAACGTGCCGGCGGGCACGCAGAGCGGCGCGCGCTTCAAGCTGCGCGGCAAGGGGATGCCGAATGTCAGCGGCCGTGGCCGCGGCGACCTGTACGTCATCGTCCGCGCGGCGGTCCCGCGCACGCTGACGAAGGAGCAGAAGAAGCTCGTCGAGCAGCTCGGGAAGACGATGCCGCAGGAGAAGATCGATCCCACGGCGCCCCCTGAGGTGGACGAGAAGCCGTTCTTCGAGAAGGTCAAGGATATCTTCGGGTAGTCCTCGGACTTCGTGCCTCGTGCCTCGTGCCTCGTGCTTCGGGCCTCGGGCGGTGCCTCGGACCTCGGACTTCGAGCCGTGCCTCGGACCTCGTGGGAACTTCAGCCGCTCTGATTATTCGCTTTCCGATCGAGGACCCGACGCTGTGCGATCTGGTGGCCGCCGAGATCGACGGCACCGACGCCGTAGCGATCCACAATACCGACAATCTCGAGTGGCGTGTCTTCTACCACACATATGAAGCGCGCGACGCCGCGCGCGAGGCGCTCAGGCTGTTCGCTCACGCGCACGGGCTCACCATCGGGTCGATTGAAGTCGAGGACGAGGACTGGGCGCGCCGCAGCCAGTCGCAGCTGACCCCCGTCCGCGTCGGCGACATCGTCGTTTCGCCGCCCTGGGATCGCGCGAGGCGCCGGAGGGGAGCGCGGCGGAGCCGCGCCGCCGAGCGCG
>JBOGJB010000197.1:0-2356 GCA_050745085.1 Vicinamibacterales bacterium | reverse complement strand
CCAGGCATGGGCGGATTCCGGCGCGAGCCCCGCCGCGCGCGCGGCAAGCGCCTCGGCCTCCCTCCATCGCCGGTCGAGAAACCGCAGCCCGGCCAGTTCGAGGTGCGCGTCGGCGGAGCCGGGGCAGAGCGCCACGGATGCTTCGAGCGCACGCGCGGCTCCCGAGCGATCGCCGTCGCGCGCGAGCCTGACGCCTTCGGCCACGAGCCCCGCACACCCGGCATCCGGCGCCGCTGTGGCACGAGGCACCGCCCTGGCACCAGGCACCCGCTCCGCACCAGGCATCACGCACGAGGCACACGGCACTGGGACGATCGCCCAGCGTCCGGTGGCCTTCCAGCGGTCGTCGAAGGCGTCGCGGGCGATTGTCCGAAACGGCGCGAGCGCGGGATCGTGATAGATGACGCGGTCGCCGGTCCATCCGACGATCACGACGTAGTGATAGCGGCCGGGCCGATCTTCGATCAGCGCGACGACCGGGCGCCCCAGCGCGATCTGGCTGGCGAGTCCCTCGTCGTCAGGCGTCTCGAGCGGGAGCACGGTCCACCCGCGGGCACCGAGCGCTCCGGCGAGCACGGATTGGCGGATCCCTCCCGCCGCCTCGTCCACGAGCGACGCGAAGTCTTCGGCCCGGACGCCTCGCGTGCCCCAGTAGCGAAGCACCATGGCCGCGGCGGCGCCGCCGCAGAGGCGCTCGGATTGTGAGACGAACGGCACGTCGAGCAGGCCTGACGCCGATGCCTGGCCGGGAGCGGCTGCCGCCGTCGCGATAACGACCATCGCGAGCACCCGCGTCCCGGCCCACCGAACACTCATCACAAGAACCCCCGGAACGGAACCTGTGGAACCCTTTGGACTAGTCAGCGAGCAGAACGATCACAATGATGATCAGCAGAATGATGATGATCGTCGTCGCCGTGATCACGATCGTTGTCGCGCCTCCGGCGAGATCCTGCTCGATCTGCGACGCGTACTCGGCCGCTTGTGCAAGCTCGGTCCCGTTGAGCAGCCGGACCGCCGGCTCGGCACGCGCCATATCCACGCCGAGTTTCGCCGCGACGTCTTTCACCTCCTGCCTCGCGAGGACGCGCCGAATCGCGGCGCGATCCGCGTCGGCGCGCGCCGTTGCCGCCGCCACCGCCTGATCGAGCGCCGCGCGATCCGCGACGTGCGCCTGCTGAGCACCGGCGGACGGCGCGACCAGCCAGAGCGACAGGAACACCGCCAGCGTTTTTCGAACGATCCGCATGTGCAAGCCTCCCAGATGATGCACCCGGCTATCGGCCCGGGCGCGGCCAGAAGTGCATATTCTATGCCCGTAGCTCAGGCACAAGATGGAGACGAGCAGGCCCATCTTGATCTATGCTTTGCGGCCGTGATGCCCCAGTCGCGTCGCGCCTTCCTCATGTCGCTTGGCGTCGCCGCCGCGACGCCGTTGTCAGCTTTTCAACGCAACTCTCCGGAGCTGGTCCTGCACGGCGGGCGCCTGCTGACGATGAACCCGGCCGCGCCGGACGCCGAGGCGATCGCCCTGACGGGCGAGCGCATCGTCGCGGTCGGCACGTCGCGCGACCTGCTGACCCTGGCGGGCCCGCGGACCAGACGCATCGATCTCGGCGGCCGGACCGTCGTCCCCGGCTTCATCGACGCCCATTCCCATCCCGCGAGCGCAGGAAGACTGCATCTGCGTGAGGTCGATTGCGACCTGCGATCGATCGCCGACATCCAGGCGGCGATTCGCAAGCGCGCGGCCGACACGCCGAAGGGGCAGTGGGTCCTCGGCTTCAAGTACGACGACACGAAGACGCGCGAGGGACGGCCGCTGACCCGCGGCGATCTCGACGCCGCCGCGCCCGATCATCCGGTGCGCATCGCCCATCGTGGCGGGCACACGGCCTACGTCAACTCGCCCGCGCTCGCGCGCGCCGGCATCGACGAGCGGACGCCCGATCCCAACGGCGGGCGGATCGATCGCGACACGAGCGGCCGGCCGTCCGGACGGCTCGCCGAGACTGCGACCGGCGCAGTCGACACACTCACGGCCGTGACGCTGACGCGCGACGACTACCGTGCCGGCGTGACGTTGATGTCGCGGATGCTGTCCCGCGCGGGGATCACGTCGGTCCACGACGCGTACGGAACGCCGGACGATCTGCGTGCGTATCGCGACGCGCGCGAGACCGGAGAGCTGTCGGTCCGGGTGTACTGTCTCATGGGTCACTGGCACGTGCCGGACCTGATCGCGCAGGGCGTGCGGACGGGGCAGGGGGACGAGTGGGTCCGTGTGGGCGCGATGAAGATGACGTGCGACGGGTCCATCTCGGAGCGCACGGCCCGGCTGTCGGAGCCCTACATC
>JBOGJB010000196.1:0-6380 GCA_050745085.1 Vicinamibacterales bacterium | reverse complement strand
TGGCAATCCCGCGCGTGAGAGGTCCCGTTGCTCGACGCGTCCCCGAAGGCCGAGAGTCTTGTAGGTCCAGCGGGCCTCGCCGGCTGCCCACGGATGGCGGTCGATGCCCAGTAGAGCCGGCCGGGGTTCGATCGGCGCCGCCAGCGCCCACGCGACGCCGGCCGCCCCCGTGCCGCAGCCGAGGTCGACCACACGATTGACGACTGGCGGGCCAAGCGATTCGAGGATTCGCCACACCGTGAAAAAATGGAGAGGCCCATAGAAGAGGGCGAAGGCGGCGCGCTTCCCCGCACCGTCGAGCGCTGCGCCGGCGGTGAGCCTCGAGCGCCGCTCGACATACGTGGACGACAGCGCGCGAAGCGCGCGTGCGACTTCCGCGAAGCGGAGGTCCGCCAGGTGCCGCGCCCCGAGCGCGCGCATCCACGCCTCGATCGGTGACGATCCGCGGTGATCCGTGGCCATTGGCCTGACGCTTGCTGCCATCTTGCCCCGGAGAGAGTACATGAAGCTCAGCGGCAAACCTCATTCGTTGTGGCTCATCGGTCACGGTACGCCGTACCCGCCGCTGAAGGGAGATGTCGAGACCGACGTCGCGATTATCGGCGCGGGCATCACCGGCCTGACCGCCGCGCTGCAGCTCGTCGGCGCCGGCCGTCGCGTTCTGATTCTCGAGCGGGACCGCATCGGCAGCGGCGAGACCGGACATACGACTGCGCACCTGACCGAGATGGTGGACGGCCGCTACCAAAAGCTGTCTGAGGATTTCGGACACGACGCCGCGCGGCTCGTCGGCGAGTCGAGCCGGCTTGCCATCGACGAGATCGAGCGGGTGGCGGCGACGCTCGCCATGGCCTGCCGCTTCGAGCGGCTCGACGGCTACCTCTACACGGAGCGTCCGCGCGACCTGGCTCCGATCGAGGAGGAGGCGGAGCATGCGCGCCGGGCGGGAATCGACGTCGACGTGACCCGCGAAATCCCGCTCCCGTTCAAGACGGCCGGTGGAATCCGGATCCCACACCAGGCGCAGTTCCATCCGATCGCGTATCTGCGCGGTCTCGCGGCGTGCCTGGCGACCGAGGGCGTCACGATCGCCGAGCAGTCGATGGCGCGCGAGGTGCACGACGGCGAGCCGTGCCGTGTCGTGACGGATCAGGGTGTGGTGCGCGCGAGAGACGTGATCGTCGCCGCCCACGTTCCCGTGAGCAACCGGGTGCTGCTGCACACCAAGATCGCAGCGTACCGCTCCTATGCGATCGCTGCCCCCGTCGCGAGCGGCTCGGCGCCGCGCGGCCTGTTCTGGGACACCGACGATCCGTATCACTACACGCGCACGCACAGCTCCGGACGCAGCACCTACTTGATCATCGGCGGCGAGGATCACAAGACCGGCACGGAGCCCGAGACCGAGGAGTGCTACGTCCGCCTCGACGAGTACACGCGCGCGCGGTACAGCGTCGACGCCATCAGCCATCGCTGGTCGGGGCAGATCATCGAGCCCGTCGACGGGCTGCCCTACATCGGCTCGAACGCGCTGTCGTCGCACCTGTACGTCGCGACCGGCTACTCGGGCAACGGGATGACGTTCGGCGTCCTCGCCGGCCTGATGCTGAGCGATCAGATTCTCGGACGCGAGAACAAGTACGCGGACCTGTACGCCGCGACGCGGATCAAGCCGCTCGCGTCTGCGGCCGACTATCTGACCGAGAATATCGACTTCCCGCGCTACTTCGTCGCCGATCGCTTGTCCGGCGTCGACACGCCGACATGCACGCACATGGGCTGCAACGTGCACTGGAACGAGGCAGAGCGCACGTGGGATTGCCCGTGCCACGGCTCCCGCTTCGCCGAGGACGGCCGGGTCATCAACGGCCCGGCGACCAAGGACCTGGCGCTCGGGCGCGCCCACGCCCACGAGAGTTGAAAGCAGGAGACAGGAGGCAGGAGACAGGAGGCAGGAGACAGTCGCGGTCGATCCATTAAATCGCGTTGAAGTACGAGGAGGCAGGAGGCAGGAGGCAGGGCAGGAGGAGATAGCCCTCCTACCTCCTGCCTTCTTTTATGTTCACCGCGGAATCCTGAGCACCTGTCCCGGCTGGATCTTGTCGGGGTCGGAGAGGACGTCGCGGTTTGCCTCGAAGATCGTCATATAGGCGTTGGCGTTGCCGAGTTGCTTCTTGGCGATTCCGCCCAAGGTGTCGCCGGCCTGCACGGTGTAGGTGTCCCCGGCTGTGCCGACGGCGGCCGTTTCGCGCTCGGTCACCTTGATCTCGGCGACCACTTCCTGGCGCCAGTCAGGGACCGTCTTGATCGCATCCCAGATCTTGTTGGCTTCGTCCTGGGACTCGACGGTGCCTTTGAAGTGGAGCTTGCCCTCGCGCTCCTCGGCCGCGCCGTCCATGCGCACCGATTTGGCGGTCTGGATGGCGTGGTTGTACTTGGTTCGCAGATCCATGGCAGACCTCCTTCGAAAATCCGCCGGCTTGATTCCAAAGCGCGTGCCATGAGGACGTGCACAGTTGGCGGGGAAAACCCGGGGCGGGCGACCTCGCGGCGGCCAGTTTCCAGACACGCTGTGAAGGGAATGCCTGTGACGGTGGCGTAAGATCCGGACTCATGCCGCTCAGCCGTCACGCGATCGAGAAGTTTCTTCCGCCGCCGCGGCGTGAGCGGCAGGGGACCGCGCTCTGCCTGTCGGGTGGCGGCTACCGCGCCGCGCTGTTTCACCTCGGCGCCCTGCGGCGGTTGAACGAGCTTGGCGTGCTGTCGCGTGTTGACGAGGTGTCCTCCGTGTCGGGGGGCAGCATCATCGCCGCGCATCTCGCCGAGCGGATTCGACCGTGGCCGGACCCCGGCGACAGGCTCGACGCGTCGGAATGGAACACGCGCGTCGCGGAGCCCTTCTACGATCTTGTTGCCCGCGACCTTCGCACGTGGCCGATCCTGAAGCGGCTCCTTCCATGGAACTGGTTCCGCACGACGACGGCCGTCGAGACGCTGGCGGGTCTGTACGAACGGCACCTCACGCAGCTCCGTCTGCCCGGGCTGCCCGAGCGTCCTGCATTCACGCTCTGCGCGACCGACATGGCGTTCGGCGTGAACTGGATCTTCCGCAAGGAACAGATGGGGGACTACCAGGCAGGCTATATGCGGCCCGCTCCCGACTGGCCGTTGGCGCGCGCCGTCGCTGCCTCATCCTGTTTTCCTCCGATCTTCAACCCGATGAAGCCCGGGCTGAACCCCGAGGACTTGCGTCACGGCAAAGCCAGCGGACCCACACGCGACGAGTGCGTCCGCGGTCTCCGCCTCACCGATGGAGGGACCTACGACAACATGGCGCTCGAGCCGGTCTGGAAGCGGGCAGCGACGCTGCTCGTGTCGGACGGCGGAGCGACGTTCGACTTTCGGCCGGACGAGGGACTTCGGACCAGATTGTCGCGCTACACGCACATCCAGGGCCTCCAGGCGCAAACGCTGCGCAAGCGGTGGCTGCTATCGAGCCTGTCGACCGGCATGCTGAGCGGGGCGTACTGGGGCGTCGGTTCCTGCGCGCAGAACTACGACAAGACCTTCTGGGGCTATTCGAACGACCTTGCAGATGACGTGGTCTCGGAGGTCCGGACCGACATGGACGGCTTCTCCGCAGCGGAGATTGGGGTGCTGGAGAATCACGGCTACTCGCTCGCGGAAGCAGCGATTCGGAAGCACGCGCGAGATTTCATCTCCCCTGATGCGCTGCCGTTCGCGCTGCCACATCCCGCGTGGCAGGATGAGCGCAGGGTGAGAGAGGCGCTTCGTGAGAGCCACCGGCGGGTCCTGCGGTGGTGGTTCCGATGGTGGGGGGCGTGATCAGGACGGCGGCTCGCGCGGGCCCCTGACTTCCTTCCAGCCCTGGGCCTCCCACGCGCGGTGCAGCTCGTGCTCGCGGTGCAGGACCTGTGGCAGGTCTTTGAAGTGCTCGATGCTCTCGGTCCCGTCCGGCCGGACGATGAGCAGCTCGTATCCATCGCGGTCTGCCGCGAGCCGCACCTCGCACCGGAGCTTCTCGCGGTCGCGCTCGTAGAACCAGAGCATCGGTGACAGTATCTCTCAGTTCTAGCGGCCCGTGGTGCAAGTCCGGCGTCGCACCGAGACGGGCGAGGCGCCCCGCTGGCAAGGCGCGACGACTGAGAATACCGGGAGTATTTGAAGGAGGAGCAACGCCGCCAGCGGGGATGCCTCGCCCGTCGAATGCAGTCAGACTTTCACCACGGCTGCTAAGCTTCCGAGATCTCTCGGCGTTCGCTGTACCCGTTCTCCATGCTGCGTGCAAATTGAGCCGACGGCTGACAGCCGACGGCTGACAGCCTACAGCTGATTGAACGACTACCACCTGAAAGGCAGTAGACCGAAAAACTTGACTCAAACACTCAGAATCGGAGTCGGTCAAGGCCCCTCAGCCTGGCCAGGTGGACCTCAAGGCCGTGGAGGAAGGGGACTCCTGTTCGAACGAGCCGGCCACGAACCGCCGCCCCTCGACGGTCCATCCTCCGCCCAGGACCATTTGTACGGCCTCCGGATAGAGTCGGTGCTCCTCCACGAGGATCCGCGCGGCCAGCCTCTCGACCGTGTCATCGTCCAGGACCGCCACAGCCGACTGCAGGACGATCGGACCGCCGTCGAGCTCGCCCGACACGAGATGCACCGTGCATCCGCTGATCTTCACGCCGTGCTCGAGGGCGCGCCGCTGGGCGTCCACACCAGGGAAGGCCGGCAGCAGCGACGGGTGGATGTTCAGGATCCTGTTGGGAAAGGCGTCGAGCAGCGGCGCGCCCACGAGCCGCATGAACCCGGCGAGGCACACGAGCGACACACCGCGGGACTGCAGCTCGTGCGCCAGCCGCGCGTCGTATTCGTCGCGAGACGAGAACTGCCGGTGGTCGAGTACGAGTGTCTCGATGCCAGCGTGGCGCGCGCGCTCGAGCCCCGCCGCCTGCCCGCGGTTGGAGACGACGACGGCGATGCGCGCGTTGAGCCGGCCGTCGCGGGTCGCCCGGATCAGCGCCTGCAGGTTGCTGCCACGCCCCGAAATCAGCACGCCAATCGCCCGGGCGTCGCTCGCCGGCGCGTGACGCCCGTCACCCCGCGACGTAACGCACTCCTTCGGTCCCGGCCTCGATCTGGCCCATTCGGACAGCCCGGCGCTCTCCCGCCTCTGCGAGTCCCTCCAGCACGCATGAAGAGTCCTCTGGGGAGCAGACGACGACCAGGCCGATTCCCATGTTGAACGTCCTCAGCATGTCCTCGTCCGGCACGTTGCCCGCCATCTGTAGCCACCGGAAGATCGGCGGGACGTTCCATGTCTCTCGGTCGACAACGGCATGCGTACCCGACGGCAGGATGCGTGGAAGATTGTCGGTGATGCCGCCGCCGGTGATGTGCGCCATTCCCTTGATACGACCGGTCGCAAGAAGCGGCGTGACGAGCGAGAGATAGCTGCGATGCGGCGCGAGCAGCGCATCGCCAATCGTCGTTCCGAGCGCCGGCACCCTCGACGCTGGCTCCAGTCCGGCGACTTCGAACGCGATCCGCCGCGCCAGGGAATAGCCGTTCGTGTGCAGGCCGGACGACGGCACGCCGATGAGCGCATCACCGGGACGAATCTGCCTGCCATCGATCAGCCGATCGCGCCGGACGCAGCCGACGATGAAGCCGGCGAGATCGTACTCGCCGTCCGCATAGATCCCCGGCATCTCCGCCGTCTCGCCACCGAGGAGCGCGCAGTTGTTGTGGCGGCACGCGGTGGCCATACCGCCGACAATCGATTCGGCGACGGCTGGAGACAGCCGACCGGTGGCGAGGTAGTCAAGGAAGAACAACGGTTCGGCGCCTTGCACCAGGATGTCGTTGACGCAGTGATTGACGAGATCGACACCGACCGTGTCGTGGCGATTGGCAAGAAATGCGACCTTCAGCTTCGTGCCGACACCGTCTGCGCTGGAGACGAGCACGGGATGGCGGTAGCGACCACTCTCGAGCTGAAACAGGCCGCCGAAGGACCCGATGTCCGAGAGCACGCCCGACGTGAACGTCGATCGCGCGAGGCCGCGAATCCGGCGGACTGTTTCATTGCCGGCATCGATATCGACGCCAGAAGACTTGTAGTCCATTACCCGACGACGGGATCCTTGTCGAAGTCCGCAATCGAGATCGGCTGCGTCTCGGTGCCGACGGGCTCCGGATTCAGCTTCAGCGCCAGCTGCAGATACGCGGCCTCGTCGCGTGGAATCGCGACGGGATACTCACCGGTGTAGCACGACGTGCAGTAGTGCGACTGTCCGCCTCTCACGCTGCCCTTCAAACCCTCGAGGCTCAGATACGCCACGCTGTCCGCGCTCACGTAC
>JBOGJB010000195.1:0-7196 GCA_050745085.1 Vicinamibacterales bacterium | reverse complement strand
GCCGCGCACGACGTTGACCCACAGATCGTGCGACAGCGTCGCCGCTCCCGACAAGGTCAGCCCGGCGACGACCGCCAGGATCGTCGCGAACGCCACCGCCGAGATGAAGCCGAGGAACGGCGTCCCGCCCAGGTGCTCGGCGAGCAGCGGCGCCGCCATGTTGCCGCCCGGGTCGGCGGCGCGGATCGCCTCGGGGCCCACCAGCACCATCGCGCCGAAGCCGAGCACGAAGGTCATCAGGTAGAAGTACCCGATCAGGCCGGTGGCGTAGAACACGCTGGTCCGCGCCGCGCGCGCCTCGGGCACCGTGTAGAAGCGCATCAGGATGTGCGGCAGCCCCGCGGTGCCGAACATCAGCGCGAGGCCCAGCGAGATCGCGTCGAGCGGATCGCTGACGAGCCGGCCGGGCGCGAGCACCGACGACCCATACCTGTCGGCCGCAGCTACGAAGAGCGCGATCGGGTTGAACGAAAACCGCGCCAGGACCAGCAGCGCCAGCAGGAACGCGCCTCCCATCAACAGCACGGCCTTGACGATCTGGACCCACGTCGTCGCGATCATCCCACCGAAGAGCACGTAGGCCAGCATGACCGCTCCGACCGTGACGACCGCCGCCTCGTACGGCAGGCCGAAGAGGAGACGGATCAGATTGCCGGCGCCTACCATCTGCGCGATGAGGTAGAAGGAGACGACTGCGAGCGACGCGATGGCGGCGGCGATCCGTACCGGCGCCTGCCGCAGGCGGAAAGCGACGACGTCGGCAAAGGTGAACCGCCCGAGATTGCGGAGCGGCTCCGCGATCAGGAACATGACGATCGGCCAGCCGACGAGAAAACCGATGGAGTAGATGAGGCCGTCGAAGCCGGAGAGCGCGACGAGCCCCGCGATCCCGAGGAAGCTCGCCGCGCTCATGTAGTCGCCCGCCAGCGCCAGACCGTTCTGAAACCCGCTGATGCTCCGGCCGGCGGCGTAGAAGTGCTCGGTGCTGCTGGTGCGCTGCGCTGCCCACCAGGTGATGCCGAGCGTCAGGACGATGAAGGCGAGGAAAAAGCCTACGGCGACGAGGTTCATCGGCCCTTCAGCCGGGCGATCGCGGCGTCGTAATGCCGGTTCGCCCAGCGCACGTAGATCCAGATGAGCACCCAGGAGGAGGCGATCACGAGCGAGCCGAGCGCGATGCCAACGCTCAGCCCCGGGACGATCAGCCGGGCGAGGATCGGCTTCCCGAATGCGACGAGCAGGATGAAGCCGAAGTAGATCGCCATCGCGATGACGGTGAGCGACAGCGCCACCCGCCAGCGTGCGGCGTCGAGCGCGGCGAGGTCCTGACGTGCGGCCACAGTCCAGACGTTCCGGGCTTTGGTGGGTGGACGGGACTACTTCGTCAGCTCGGACGTCAGCTTCGCGCCGCCCATCTGCGGCAGCGTCGCCTCGATCTTGAGGAGCTGCCGCGTGTCCGTGTCGATCCAGAGCGTGGCCTTCTTCACAACGAGCAATCCCTTCTCGAGGACAGTCCTTTCGTTCAGATCGCCGCCGGGCGGGCTGGAGGCCGCTGACTTGAAATGCATGGGCGTCATTCTATCCCGATGATGCTCCGTTCGCGCCCTAGGTCCCTGCCGGTCCGCACTTTAGCGGGTAATGCCGCTGAAACCTGCGGTTGTTACGATCCTGGGCGACTTGGAGGTGCCAGTGAAAAGCCGCGCGTTCGTGAGCCTGTGGGTGGTTGCTGCACTCCTGCTTCCGGCCGCAGCCTCGGCGGAAAAGTCGTACGTCGCCGAACGCTTCGATTCACGCATCGAGATCCTGACGGGCGGAGCCCTGCGCGTCAGCGAGACCATCGTGTTCAGATTCGAGGGCGGCGACTTCACCTCCGTCTATCGGACCCTCCCGACCCGGCGCACGGACGGTATCGAGATCGTCGCCGCCGAGATGGACGGCCGCGTGTTCCCGCGTGGCCGCGAGACAGGACAGGTCGAGATCGACGGCGGGTCGGACGTCCGGGTCCGCTGGCGGTTCCGACCGGTCCGCGACGCCACTCACGTGTTCGGGCTGACGTACGTCGCCCGCGGCGCTGCGTGGGACGACGGCGCGTCGGACATCTTCTTCTGGGCGCCGTTGCCGCGCCGGCACGAGTACTCGATCGCGCGCGCGCGCGTCGACATACGCTATCCGCCGTCGGCGTTGCCCCTCGCGCCTCCCCAGGTAGCGCTCGCCCGCGCGCGCCAGCCCGAGATCGCGAGCCGTGCCGACGGCGTCGAGTTCACGGTCGGTGAGCTGCCGAAGGACGGTTATCTCGAAGTGCGACTCGCGTTCCCGCACGGGACGCTGCTGGCGGCGATGCCGGACTGGCAGACGCGCGAGCAACGCGTCCGCCGGATGGCACCGGTGTGGATCGCAGGCGCGCTCTGCGCGGCGTGGTCGCGCTTCACCGCCGCGCAGAACGATGACCTCCGCGCTGCCGGCTTGCTGGATGAAGAGCGCCTGCGGGTCCGGCGCAACCTCAACCGCTGGTCCACCGCGTTGCTGCTCGTGGCTTCGTTCGGCGTCATGGTGCCGATCGTGCTGCGCCGGACGTTCGGCGGCTGGCCCTTCCTCGTCCCGCTCGCGGTCATCGCCGTCGCCCCCGTGGGCTACGGCATGGCTGCACGCGTCTCGACGCTCACCGCCGAGGGCCTGCGACAGGCCAGCCGCTGGCGCGGTTTTGCGCAGCACCTCAAGGACGTGGCGCGCGGGCGCGCCGACGTGCGCTCGAATGACGACTTCGAAGCGTACCTTCCGTACGCGGCCGCCTTCGGGATCGGCCCGATTTGGCTCGCACACTTCAAGAAGCGCCGCGACCTTCACGCGCCAACGTGGCTGCAGGCCGCCCTCGGGGATGATGGCGGGATGGCAGCACTCGGCGCGATGTTCGCCGACGGCAGCGCCGCGGGCGGCGGCGATGGAGGAGGTGGGGGCGGCGCCGGCGGTGGTGGAGGCAGCGGCGCGGACTAGTGTCCCATCCACCCCGCGAACGACCGGTCCGCCCCATTCCCCTCGCGCGCCCCTCCGGACCTCCGGATGCTGGCCCGCATGACACGCCTCAAGTGGATCGTCGTCGGGCCGGCTCGAGAAGGACCTCGATCCCGATCGGTTCGTCCGCATTCATCGATCGGCGATCGTGCAGGTCGATCGCATCCGCGAGCTGCAGCCGGCGTTCCACGGCGACTTCACCGTGGTCCCGCGTGACGCTACGCGGCTGACCCTCAGCCGCAGCTACCGCGCGAAGGTCGAGCAGTTGCCGCTATTCTACCGGCGCCTGACCGGAGGCATCGCGTGGCAGGACGTCCATCATCATCTTCTCCGTGCCCCGGAGTACGGTGATCGGCACGGCGTGGCCGATGCGCTCCTCGCTCAACGCCCGATGCAGATCGTCGACACGGCGCACCAGCTCGCCGCCGAGCTCGAGGATGATGTCGCCATCGCGAAGCCCGGCGGCCGCCGCTGGGCCGTCCGGTTCGACGCGGACGATCAGCACGCCGGTGTCCGAGGCCAGCCGGTAAAAGCGGGTGACGCGGCGCGGGAGCGGAACATCCTGGCCCGCGAGCCCCAGGCGCGCGCGTCGGACGCGGCCGGTGCGAAGCAGCGACGGAAGAATCAGCTTCGCGGTGTTGATGGGCACGGCGAAGCTGATCCCGTGGCCGCCGGGAACGACGGCCGTGGTAATCCCGACGACGTATGCGGTGGTCGTCACGAGCGCGCCGCCCGAATTGCCGGGGTTCAGCGCCGCGTCCGTCTGGATGACGTTCTCGATCAAGCGGCCCGATCGCGCGCGCATCGTCCGGCCGATCGCGCTGACGACACCTGCCGTAACGGTCTGCTGAAAGCCGAGTGGATTGCCGAGCGCGATCGCCACCTGGCCGGGGCGGAGCGAGACCGAATCGCCGAGCGGCGCCGCGACAAGGTCCGGACCGCTCGCCTTGAGCACCGCGAGGTCCGTATCCGGATCGTCACCGACCAGATCCGCGTCGAGCGTCCGGCCGTCAGACAGCCCCACACTGATCTCGCGTGCGCGATGGACGACGTGGCTGTTGGTGAGGATGAAGCCGTCCGGGGTGAAGATCACGCCCGATCCCGTCCCGCCGCGCCCGCGGTCCCGCCTCCCTGGCCCGCCGCCAGGTCGAGCCTCGACCTGCACGACGGACGGGCCGATCGACTCCGCCGCCGAGACGACCGCCTGGGAGTATGCGTCGAGCAGGCTCAGATCGCGATTGACGTCGAGCATGAGCGTCTATCGCTGTAGACGCTCCCGCGGCTGCGGGCGTCCCCAACGAGCAGGAGGGAGGAGGGAGGAGGGGCTAATGGGGCGGATGTGAAGACGCACTGACTGTGAGGTCAAGAGTCGGTAACAAACGGCTCAGGCGGCGCGGCGGCGGGTGACGTCGAGACGTGAGAGCAGGGATTTTACGGGAGCGGGGTCGGCGCACAGCACGACATCCACGATGATCGACGCCTGATCGAACCAGGCGCGTCCGGCCTTGCGCAGAATCGCCGCGAGCCCGAGCGGTCGTGGTTCCGGGGCAAGCGGACCGTCGCAAATCCAGGTGCCCGCCGTCTGGGTGCCGATCCCTGCCAGCAAGACGTAGTACGACATCCAGGTGACGGCACAGAAAATGGCGGCTGCCGCGGCGGCCGCCTCGATGAGCGCCGACAGGCTGACACCGCAGAACCCTGCGACGGCGCGAAGCAGGAAGCCGTTGAGTGCGGCGAGCAACAGCGTATCGATACAGGCGCCGGCCGAGCGTGCGGCGACAACCCGAAGCGGCGTTGCGTGCGACCGCAAGAGCCCCGCCCGGGCGCGCGATCGGATGGTGGACCAGATGCGCTCCAGATCAGCCGCAATGGGGGGCGTGTCCAGCGGGCAGCCGATGGACTCGCGGATCGCGTTGACGGGATCGGGGACGTCGGGCAGGAGTCGCTCGACCCTCGCGACGGCAGCGTCCGGATCGATTCCCGTCGCGCTGGCGAACGCCCTGACGTACGAGCGCGCGTAGAGGCCGCCTGGCAGCTCGTCGAACCTGCCCTCGTCCAGCAACGTCACGACCCGTGGGCTGAGGCGCGTGCGCGCCGCAACGTCGTCTGTGGTTAGCCCTCGCGCCAGGCGCGCGCGGCGCAGCGCGGTATCGCGAATCATGACTCCCTGAGGGCCTATCGGCTTCAGAGCGTGCGGTGTTTAGCTCAGCCGCTCACGTAGCTTCACCCTTGCGCAGCGAGGCGGGCAGGAATCGATCGATCTGCGCGTCGGTCAACGTCCCCTCGGCGCTTGCGACCTCGGCGGCGGCAGCCGCGTAGGCTTCGCGGTCCGTCGGCGGCGCGTGCTCGTAGATCGCCTGTACCTGCTGCGTGAGCGCGTCGCGACGCCGCATGAGCGTCTCGTTGTCGACGAGTCCATCCCGAATCTCGGCGAGGAGCGCCCGGTACCGCTCGCATATGATCCACAGCCGGCTCGCCCAGGCGCGATGGGCGTGCACGCGCGGCTCGAGGTCGAGCGCTACGTAGATCGCGTGCGCCGCGAACGCGAGTCCGGCGGCGACGGCTCCGATGATCTGGAGGGGCCGCGACGCGCCGACCAGGGCCCACACGGTGCTGGCAGCCGCGATGCCGAGCAGCGTCAGAATGACGATTTTGAGCTGCCACGCGCGGCCCGCCAGTCGGTCGGCCGTGCGCGCGTGGGCCGTGTAACTTTGAACGACGTGCCCGAAACTCAGACGCACATGATCGACGACGCTGAGCCGGAACATGGGCGCTCCCGTTCAGGCGCACGTTCGCAGGAGTGTGATGAATATTCCAGTGCAAGCCCCGCGCCACCTCCGCGTCGCCGGTCAGGGTCGCGGCTGCCGGATGCCGGCATAGCCCGCCGCACGGCGCGCGATCCGATCGAGGTATGCAGCTTCGCGCACGAACGCGTCCTTGAGCCAGGCGTAGTTCGGCTCGCGCGCGATCTTCTCGAAGTGGGCGCTCCAGTCCGGGCGATGGCCGTCGGCGTCGACGATGCCGTATCGCCCGGCAAGCTCGAACGAGCTGGTGACCGCGCCAGTTCGCTCCATCACGCGGGGATCGGCCGCGAGCGCGGCGATCGCCCGCCCGAGGAACACCGGGCTCTCGGAACTATACCGCGGGATTCGGCACGCGCAGGGGGCATGCCGTCCCCGGTATCCGGGTTATAATTGGAGTATGTCAGAAACCCATATTGAGTCCGATACCGCTCCACACGCTGCGGGAGGCGTCCGTCATCTGGCGGTCGAGGCCTGGCGGCGCGCCGAGGCGATGGGCCTCGTAGAGGAGGCGGCCGACACCCCGCGGCGGCTCGATGCTGCGGCGGTGATGCGACTCGCCCGGCGGGTCCGGGCGGCGGGGATTGCGCGCGTGCCGGCGCTGCGACTCGAGAACGTCGAGGCGCCGTCGCCCGAAGAGCTGGCGGATCTCCTGCGGCTGGTCATCGCGGCGCTCGAGGCGTCGCCCGTCGCGAAGTACGAATGGCCCGCGGTGGCGCGCGTCTTCGAGCCCGAGCGGCTCGCCGTGTTGCTGGGCATCTCGCTCTCGAGCCTGCGCCGATATCTCTCGGGCGCGCGTCACACGCCGGACGAGGTGGCCGCGCGGCTGCATCATCTGGCGCTCGTCGTCGGCGATCTCGCCGGGGCCTACAACGAGGTCGGCATCCGGCGCTGGTTCGACCGGAAGCGCAGCGCGCTCGCGGGGCGGTCGCCGTCGGCGCTACTGGCGGGCGCGTGGAGCCCGGAGGACAAAGGGCCGCAGCAGGTGCGCGCGCTCGCCCGGTCGCTCACCTCGCTCTCCGCCACATGATCGTTTTCCGGCAGGTCGATCCGCGCTATCCGTTTCTCTGGAGTGATCCCGCGCAGTCCCCCGGCCGCTGGCACGCCGAGGGGGAGGGGCCGGCGCACTACTTCGCGGACACGCCGGACGGCGCGTGGGCCGAGTTTCTGCGGCACGAGGAGATCACGGATCCGGAGGATGTCCCGACGATCCGGCGCGCGTTGTGGGCCGTTGAGATTGAAGATCGGGAAGCGACGACCGTCTCGCTGCCGTCCGCCGTCCTCACCGGCGGCCTGAACAGCTATCCGCGCTGCCAGGCGCACGCGCGCGACCTGCGCGCGCGCGGCGCGCGGCGCCTCGTCGCGCCATCGGCGGCACTCCTGCCG
>JBOGJB010000194.1:0-2279 GCA_050745085.1 Vicinamibacterales bacterium | reverse complement strand
GACCGATCCCCGGCACGTCGTCCAGCTCGGAACGCAGGTCGCGCATGCGGCGCGCGGCGCGGTGGAACGTCAGCGCGAAGCGGTGGGCTTCGTCGCGGATGCGTTGAATGAGATGCAGCGCCGGGCTGTCGGCGCGGAGCGCGATCGGATTGACCCGATCGCGCGTGAACAGCAGCTCCTCTTTCTTCGCGATACCGACGGCGACGAGGTTCTCGAGGCCGAGCTGCCGCAGCGCCTCGTACGCCGCCGTCAGCTGTCCCTTGCCGCCGTCAATCAGGATGAGATCCGGGAACGGACCGCCCTGCTCCAGCAGTTTGCGGTAACGACGGAGGACGACCTCTGACATGGCGGCGAAGTCGTCTGGGGCCTGGGGTCTGGGGCCACGCCCCCCCAAGCCCGAGGCTCTGAGCCCCAAGCCCTTGATTCGATACTTCCGGTACTCGCCTCGCCGCATCCGTCCATCCTCGCACACGACCATCGACGCGACCGTCTCACTCCCTTGGATCGTCGAGATGTCGAAGCACTCGATGCGGCGCAGGAGAACGGGCAGCGCGAGGACGGCGCGGAGGGTCTCGAGGGCGTCGTAGTTGGCGGCGACGGTTTCGTTGAAGCGCGCGTCGTACGCGACGGCGGCGTTGCGCGAGGCCAGCTCGAGCAGGCCGCGCTTCTCGCCGCGTTTCGGGACGACGATGCGCACCCGCCGCTGACGGCGCTCGCCGAGCCACGCCTCGAGCGCGTCCGCCTCCGCGAGCGCCACCGGGACGTGGATCTCGGGGGGCGCCTCGCGCGATTCGTAGAATTGTTGAAGCGCAGCCTCGAGGATCTCCGTCTCTGACCCCGGGACTGAGGGGCCCGGGGCCGCGCGATCCGTGGTTTCGCTCACCAGCTCGACGCGCTCGATGACACGTCCACCGCGCATCTGGAAGATCTGGACGACGGCGCCGGCCGGACCGAGCTTCAGGCCGAACGCGTCGCGGTCGCCGAGCGCGGTGGTGGACATCTTCTGCTCGCGCGCGCTGAGCGCCTGGATCGTTCGGAGCGCGTCGCGGAGCTGCGCCGCGCGCTCGAACTGCTCGTCGACGGCCGCGTCGTTCATGCGCCGGCGGAGATCGTCCCGCAGCTCGTCGGTCCGCCCTTCCAGAAAGAGCTTTGTGTCGGCGACCGCGGCGGAGTATTCCTCCTCCGAGCAGATCTCGCGCACGCAGGGGGCGATGCAGCGCTTGATGTCGTACTCGAGGCACGGGCGGCCGCGCTCGCCGTCGATCGCCTCGTTGCACGAGCGGATGCCGAACAGCCGGTGCGTCAGGCTCATCGTCCGGCGCGCGAGCGACGCGGGCAGGAACGGCCCGGCGTAGACGTGCCCGTCGCCGCGCTCGACGCGGCGCGCGACCAGCACGCGCGGAAAGCGCTCGCCCGTCGTGAGCTGGAGGTACGGGTAGTTCTTGTCGTCGCGCAGCAGGATGTTGTACCGCGGCGCCTTCTGCTTGATAAGGTGGTTCTCGAGCGCCAGCGCCTCCACGACCGAGTCGGTCACGATGACGTCGAGGTGATCCGCCTCCCTGAGCAGCGCGTCGTGGCGCGGGCTGGTCCCCTCCGCCGCCAGGTAGCTGCGGACGCGGTCCCGGAGGACGCGCGCCTTGCCGACGTAGAGCGTGTCGCCCGCGTCGTTGGCGAACACGTAGACGCCGGGCTGCTCGGGCAGCCGCGCGATCCGGCCCTTGAGGTCGCGAATGGGCATCGAGTACTATCCTACCCTTCCATGACGGTCACGGGCGTCATCGGCGCCATCTGCATGTTCCCGCTGCGGCTGATCATCAACACCGCAGTGGCGCTCCGCATCCACCCGAACATCCTCACGTTCATCGGCGTCCTCATCAACGTCGCGGCCGCCTGGGCGCTCGCGCTCGGGCGCTTCGTCCTCGCCGGCGTCATCATGATGGTCGCCAACATCTTCGATTTCATCGACGGCAAGGTCGCGCAGGAGCTGAAGGCGGTCAGCCGCTTCGGCGGCTTCTGGGACTCGGTCATCGACCGCTTCTCAGACATCTCTCTCTTCATTGGACTCATCTATCTGTATTCGCGGCTCGGCCGGACAGGCTATGTGATGGTGGCGGCGCTGGCGATGATGTTCTCGATCATGACGAGTTACACCCGCGCGCGCGCCGAGTCGCTCATTCCAAAATGCAAGGTCGGCTTCATGGAGCGGCCGGAGCGGATCGTCCTCTTCATGATCGGCGCGTTCACGAACCGGATGGCGGCCGTGCTGTGGGTGATCCTCG
>JBOGJB010000193.1:0-4513 GCA_050745085.1 Vicinamibacterales bacterium | reverse complement strand
CCTCGTCACGACGTCCATAGACAGGACGACCAGAACGTGGCGCACGCCCGAGACATCGGCAATCGGAGCACCGCGACGGAGTGCGAGCATCGTGCAGCAGCCGGCCGATGTCAGCCGCAGCCTCGTGGTCGCCAGCCCTACGCAGGCAGGCGCAGTGGACCTGTGGTCCGTCGATGGGGAGCGTGCAGCTCCCAGTCTTCCCCATGGTGGACAGGCGATTGTTCGATTCGAGCCCACCGGTCGATTTCTCGTGACGGCCGCGGATGACGGACTGGCGAGGATATGGGATCTGGCGCCGGCTATGAGTGCCGCCCCGCGGATTGTCCAGGATGACTTGGACTTCCACTCGCACGTCGTGGCATCGCCCGACGGTCGTTCAGTAGCGGTATCGAGCGGTGGTTCGCCGGATCGCGGCACTGTTCGGGTGTTCGACGTCCGCACCGGCGCGCCAATTACGCCAGCCATGCGCTTTTGGGCGACCGACATGCCCGTCGCCTTCTCGCCCGACGGGCGCCGTCTGCTGACCGCATCAGACGTTGGGGACCTGCGTCTGTGGGACACACGAACCGGTGAGCCGCTGACGCCAGTGCTCCGCGAGCAGATTCCACTCCATTTCGCCGCCTTTTCCCCGGACGGCGAAAGCTTCGTCGTCGCGGGAGGCATGAACCTCGGCACTTCCGGTGCCCGCGGTGCCCGTGTTCGGAGGGCGAGCGACGGCGCTGCCCGGACTGATCTTCTGCCGCACAACGCGCCCGAGCCCGTCCACAACGCCTGGTTCAGTCGGGATGGACGCCGCCTTCTCACGGCGGCAACCGGAGCAGGAGAGAACATCAAGGTGTGGGATTCTGCGACCGGTCATCTCGTGTGGGCCGCCCGCCATGACATCGGCGTTGCCGCCGCCCTGTGGAGCGCAGATGGCAGCACCGTGTTCACGGGTGGATTCGATCAATGGATCCGAGCATGGAACGGATCGTCGGGAGCTTCAGAGCCACCGGCGATCAAGATGGTGGGCGGAATCAGTTCAGTGGGCGTGACAGGTGACGGCGCCCGATTACTGTCGGGAACTGCTGCCGGAGATGTCCGTCTGGTCGACCTGGCACACGGCGGCCAAGTCATCTCAGCGATGGGGCATACGGGGTTCGTCTATCAGAGCCGCTTCAGTCCCGATGGGTCGCTCGCGCTCACCAACGCGTGGGATCGGACGGTGCGATTGTGGGATGGGAGGACTGGAGAGCCTCTGTCGCCAAGCCTTCCGGCGGAGCCGACCAGCCGGAGCGCGACGTTTCTCGCCGGCGGGAGCGCTTTGGCATGGGGGGGAAGAGGCGTGTTCGTCGATGAACTCACAATCGAGGACGGGTCCATTGAGCAGTTGAGAATCCTCGCGGAGAGCGCCGCCGGCCGCGCGATCTCCTCTTCCGGCACGGAGGTCGCCCTGGCCACCGAGGAGGTCGAAACGCGCTTCATGGCAGCGAACCGCTCTTCGCGTGCCGCGGCAGCTTCCGCCGTTGTGGACTACCAACGCGCCCGCGCGCGACTGGCGTGGCGGCGTGGTGCGTTTGGGGAGGTCGTTGGCACAATCGCGCCGCTCGGCGCGCAGGGTGCGTTGAATTGGCCTGACTTCATGCGTCTCGTCGGCGCGTACGCCGCGACCAGCCGGTGGCAGGACGCGCTCGGCGAGCTTCGCAAGCATCACGCCCGCTGGCAGGCTGCGCCGGAGCTGCTCTACATGGAGGCAGTCGCACTCGCGCGGCTGGGCGACGAGGCAGGAGCCGCGCAGCATTGTCGCGCCGCGCTCGAGTCCACTCGCAATGCCCGACATCCTGAGCGGGCGTACTGGGCAGCCCGCGCCTGTCTCGTTCCGGCCACCGTCGTCTCCAACGCTATTGCAGAGATCCAGAATCGAATTCTACTCGCCTACCCGCGTATGTCTGGGAATCTGGGCCCGGCCGAACTGCGGGGTGCGATGCTCCTGCGCGACGGCCGTTCGCAGGAAGCTTTCGACCTTCTCAAATCGGCGGTTCCGCCGCACGCCACGGTGCGGGCCGCCGTCCTCCTCGTCGCGTCGGCTGCGGCGCGTGCGGGTCTGAGAGCCGAGGCATTGAACTGGCTGAAACGTGCCGACGCGATCCCCAAGCCAGCCGTCTACCGCCACATGCGTCCCTGGCTCGACGCAGAGGCCGACGCACTGCAAGAGGAGGTGCTTAGTACTCTGAATCGTTCCAGCAAGATCCGAACGCAGTCAAAGCGACGATCCTGACACTTCGCGACGGCGATCGCTGATCTCTCCGACCACACTCTCGGCGGACCGTCCCTCCAACTCCGCGTGCTACCCGATCTCCTTCACGATGAACCTGTCGAACGCGTACAGCAGATCCTCGCGATTGGAGTACGGCCCGGGACGGTAGCCGCGCGAGGAGATTCCCGCCTGCGACAGCTCGCAGACGTGCCAGTCCTGTCGGTTCGTCATGTCCCAGAACGCGATCGCATCGTCGGCCGTGAAGCCGGGCTTCGCGAGCTCGGCGGGGTGGAAGTGCCACTCGCAGATGTTGATGGTGCGGTCCGGCGCCTGCGGCCAGAGCGTGTGCGCCATCACGTAATCGGGGTGCAGGCTGAGGAGCATGTTCGGGAAGATCGCGTAGTAGTAGACGCGGCGGCGGTCGTCCGCCGGCAGACCCGGCAGGAAGGCGCGCGGGCAGGTGCCGTCGATCGACAGCGTCTCGACGCCTGGCCGCAGATCCATCCGGCCGCCCATGTAGGTCGGCCTGAGGGGCTCGTTCTCGCCGCTGAGGTAATGCGACAGCTTGTTGAGCGCCGGATGCAGGTTCGGGCAGTGCAGGCACTCGTTGTAGTTCTGGATGATCAGCTTCCAGTTCGCCTTCACGTCGTAGACGATCCGGCGGCCCAGACGCAGACCTTCCATGCCCCACGCGGTGAACTTCGACGGAAGGTCCGCGAGCTGCTCGCGAAGCGGCGGCGCCTGCTCGTTGAGCGACAGGAAGATGTGGCCGTCCCACGTGTCGCAGGGGATCTGGCGGAGCGGGTGCTCCTCGCGGCTGAAGTGCGGGACTTCGTCCATGTGCGGCGCGCCGACGAGACAGCCGTCGAGCCCGTAGGTCCATGAGTGGTACGGGCACTGGATCCTGCCGGCGAAGCGCCCCGCCGGCTCCGTGCAGAGCCGCGTCCCGCGGTGCCGGCACACGTTGTAGAACGCGCGAATGCGCCCATCGTCTCCGCGCGCGACGATGATGCTTTCGCCGATGACGTCGCGGAGCACGTAGTCGCCGGCGGAGGGGATCTGGTCGGCGCGCCCGGCCGCGATCCACATCCGGAAGAAGAAGCGCTCCATCTCGGCGCGGAAGACCGACGCGTCGGTGTAGTAGCGCGCCGGCAGCGTGCGCGCCCCGGCGGGCATGATGTCGCGCGGCTTGACGTCGGTCGTCACGCCACAGATCATACACCCCGCGTGCCCACCACTACCGGAGGAGCTCCCGCTCTCCGCCGCGCGCTCGGACGCTGGGACCTCACCGCGATCGGCGTCAATCAGGTGATCGGCGGCGCCGTGTTCCTGATGCCGGCGCTCGTCGCGGCGCACGTCGGTCGGTGGAGCTGGGTGCTCGTCGCGCTGGTCGGCCTTGCGTCGATGACGATCGCACTGTCGTTTGCCGAGGCGGGCAGCCGGTTCGAGGGGACGGGCGGTCCGTATCTGTACGCGCGCTCGGCGTTCGGCCGCTTCGTCGGCTTCGAGGTCGGCTGGATGCTGTGGTTCACGCGCGCGGCGAGCTGGGCCTCGGTCGTCAACGGGCTGATGGACGCGCTGGCGTTCTATTGGGCGGTGCTTGCGGCCGGCCTCGCCCGCACGGCGCTCATCACGGTCCTGACGCTCGCGATCACGGCCCTCAACGTCCGCGGCATCCGGGAGAGCGCGCTCGTGATCGACGGCCTGACGATCGGCAAGCTCGTGCCGCTCGTGTTCTTCTGTCTCGCCGGCCTCTGGTTCATCACACCCTCGCGCATCGTCCCCGGTGGCGACATCGCGACCGGCGGGCTGACCGCGGCGGCCATCTACCTGATCTTCACGTTCGGCGGCTACGAGGTCGTCCCGGTGCCGGGCGGCGAGACGAAGGATCCGCGGCGCGACATCCCGTTCGCGCTCATCATGACGATCGTGCTCGTCACGCTGATCTTCACGCTGGCGCAGATCGTCGCGCTCGGGACGCTCCCGGATCTGCGGGCGTCGAAGACCCCGCTGGCGGACGCGGCGCTCGTCTTCGCCGGCGCGGGCGGCGCGCTGTTGATGACGGCCGGCGCCGCGATCTCCATGACCGGGAACAACGTGGGGCAGGCGGTGACCGGCTCGCGTCACCTGTTCGCGCTGGCGGAGCAGCGCGACATCCCGGCGGTGCTCGCGCGCATCCATCCCGTCTACCGCACGCCGTGGACGGCGATCCTCGCGACGTCCGCCGTCGCGCTGACGCTCGCGGTCACCGGATCGTTCGCGACGCTCGCCGCGGGC
>JBOGJB010000192.1:0-7154 GCA_050745085.1 Vicinamibacterales bacterium | reverse complement strand
CCCTGGCGGGGGCGACGGTTCCGGCGGCGGTCATCAGCATCGGAAACATGCGCGGGAGGGTGGAGGCGGCCAGCAACACCGCCTTGTAGCCGGCGATCGTTGCCATCGACGAGAGCGCGTCCATGCTCTGCGCGCGCGTGATCCGCGGCATCAGCTCCATCGCGAAGAGCGTCGCGCCGCGCTCTGCGACCGCGCGCGTCTCGTCGGGTGATGACAGTGGCTCGGCGAAACCGATGAGGATTTGCTCGCGCCGGATCCGCGTGAGGTCCGCGCGCCCCTGCTCCGGATTGGCCGGCGGCGTCCGCACCTGCAGGAGGACGTCGCCCGCCGTGAACACGTCGTCGCGCGGGACGATCTCGGCGCCCGCCGCCGCGAACGCCGCGTCGGGGAATCCCGCTGCCTCGCCCGCGCCGCGCTCGATCGCAATCGTCGCGCCCGCTTTTTTCAACGGCGCCAGCGCCGCAGGCACGACCGCGACGCGTGTCTCTCCGGGGAAGGTCTCTTTTGGAACTCCGATGCGCATGGGCACTTAATCTACAGCACGATAATGCCGAATGCCGAATGCCGAATGCCGAAGGGGACTTCGCTCGCTACTGACTGCGATCTGGCATGGATCCTGATAAGTCAGTTTGAAGCCCTAGAGGCGACTTGCACGATGCCTCCGTTCGACATCCGTCAGCGGGCCTTTGAGTTCGCCTGCGCGATCGTGAAGCTGTACTTGTACTTAGTTCAGGAGACAAAGACGCCGCGCAGGATTGCCGATCAGCTCCTCGGGTCCGGCACGGCGGCGGGGTCTAACCTGGAAGAGGCAAAAGCTGCCCATTCACACCCCGACTTCGTGGCAAGAATCTCCATCTCCTTGAAGGAGAGCCGGGAGACTCATTATTGGCTCAGGCTGATCGCGGCAACCGCTCTCGCACCGGCGGAGCGGATTGAACCGCAACTCAGAGCAACGAATTGATAGGCATTCTGACGGCAATTCGCAAGAACGCGGGTCACCGCCCAGAGCCGTGAGCGGACACCCGTCTGTGGCGAGTGCAGTCCATTTCGGCATTCGGCATTCGGCATTCGGCATTACAAGGTACTCTTCAGCCAAGCCGCAATCCTCTCAGTGACCTTCGGGCTGACCGTGCGCTCCTTGAGCTGCGCGTACTCATCCACCTCTCCGGTCATCGACGGCACGAGCAGGTGGTTGACGCCGTCGATGACGGCGACCTCCGCCTTCGGCGCCTTCTTCCGCGCGTTCGCCAGCTCGCCGAGCCGCGCGGCGTGGTGCGGCGGCACCTGCGTGTCGAGCGATCCTTGGATCACAAGCACCGGCTGTCGCACCTTCGGCATCAGCGTCGCCGGATCGAAGGCGAGCAGGCTCTGAAACCAGGTCGTGTCTGCCTGCTTGCGCAGCTCGGGCGGAATGCCCTCCCAGCCGACGCCCGTCAACACTGCCTGCTGAATCTTTTTCTGCAGCTCTATCTTGGCCTGCTTCTCGGCGTCAGGCGCTTTGAGCCGCTCGAGCACGTGGCGCTGTTGCTCCAGGATCAACTCGGCGCCGGTCGTGCCCATCGTCGCGACGAGCACGATCGCGGCAATCGACTTCTCGCGCGACGCCGCGATCATCGCCACCGAGCCTCCCTCGCTGTGGCCGACGAGCGCGAGGCGGCGGCGATCCACGTCCTGACGCTTCGACAGGTACTTCACGACTGCACGCGCGTCCTCGGCGAAATCCCCGAGCGTCGCCGACTCCAGGCGCCCGCCGCTCTGGCCGACGCCGCGCTTGTCGTAGCGCGCGACGATGAAGCCGGCGTCGGCGAGCGCGCCGGCGAGCTGCCCGAAGACCGGGATGCCGGCGACCGTCTCGTCCCGGTCGGTCTGACCGGAGCCGCCGACGAGGATGACGGCGGGAAGCTGGAGCCGCCCGGCGGCGGCGGGACCAGGAGGCCGCGTAATCGTCGCCGCGAGCGTGAAGCCGGACGCCGGGATCGAGACCAGCTCGTCGCCCGCGTGGGTCGTCGTCTCACGCCTCGCGGCGACCGTCGCCAGCTCCTCGCGGACGACCTGCAGCGACACCGACGGGATCTCGAACCGGGCAAGGCGGGACCGATCGTCGATCCAGACCTCGGCGCCGAGCGCGCCGCCCGGATTCTGGAACGTGACGCGGACGCGCCGGACCGCCACCGCCCGCTCGGGCGTACGGATCGTCTCGGACGTGATGTCGCCGACATGTACCGGGATTTCGGCCTGCGGTGCGATGTAGGCGCGGAGCTCGTCTCCGGTCTTCGCCGCCGAGAGCCGCGCCGCGAGCGCCTCGTACGCGGCGAAGTGGTTGTTCGGCAGAACAACCGTCCGAGCCGAGATCTCATCCGTCTTGGTCGTCGTCTTGCCGGACTGCGTGATCTCGTTGATCGCCGTCGTGACGCCAAACGAGGTGACCAGACCGATCGGCGTGCCGCGGAGCGTGGCGTCGAGCTTCAGCTCGATCGGCTGCCAGTCCGGACCGTAGCGGATCTCGAGCCGGTTGGTCGTGAGATCGATCGGCGGCGCGAGCCGACTCGTCGACGATATCGTCCAGCCGCCGGGGCTGCGGGACAGGTCGAGGTCCTCGCGCCCGATCTGGGCGCCGCGCACGAAAATGGTGAAGCTGGCGCGTCCCGGGGTTGGCGCTGCGGCGGTTTGTGCGGTTGCGGGCGTCGCGGCGGCGAGAAAAAGAAAGGCCGCCATAGAATAAAGGGAGCCGGAGAAACGCATTTGAACGAGGATAGCACCTACACCGCGTTGCGGCGCGAGGCCGCGCAGACCGATCGCTCGGCGCTCGCACGGATCGTCCTCGGCGGCGCCGACCGCCGCACACTGCTGCACGGCCTGCTCACCAACGACATCGAGGCGCTCGGTCCCGGGTCCGGCTGCTACGCGGCGTGGCTGACGCCGCAGGGACGGATGATCGCCGACCTGATCGTCCTCGAGCTGGGCGATCGCATGCTGCTCCTCGTCCCGGCCGCGCGGCGCGAGGCCGTCGTCGCGCAGATCGACGCGTCGATCTTCAGCGAGGATGTGACCATGGAGGACGAGGCGGGCCTGTTCGAGCACGTCGGCGTGGACGGGCCGCGCGCCGCAGACGTCATCGCGCGCGTCGTCGTCCCCGGCCCCTCGGCGAGCGTGTCCCTCTATGGCAGCACCCACGCGAGCTTCCGCGGCGCGGCGGTCATCACCGCTCGCACCGATTGGCTGGGCATCCCGGGCTACGATCTCTTCGTCGAAGTGCACGCGGCAGCGGCGCTCCGCGACGCGCTCGCCGCCGCCGGCGCGCCCGCGGCCGAATCGGGAGCGGCGGAGATCGTGCGCGTCGAATCGGGAAGGCCGCGCTTCGGCGCGGACATGGACGAGCACACGATCCCGCTCGAGGCGGGCATCGAGGACCGCGCGATCAGCTTCACGAAGGGCTGCTACGTCGGGCAGGAGATCATCATCCGCGTACTGCACCGCGGCGGCGGGCGCATCGCGCGCAAGCTCGTGGGGCTGACGCTCGATCGGGAGGCGGCGCCCGGCACGCCGGTTCTCGCGAACGGCCGCGAGACGGGACGGCTGACGTCGGTCGTCCGCTCGCCCGCGCTCGGGCGCGCGATCGCCCTCGGCTACGTCGGGCGCGATCTGGCGGAGCCAGGCACCAACGTGGATCTGTCTGGCGGGGGAATTGCGGTTGTGACGAAGCTGCCGTTCGTGGATCCGTGAACCTACTTCAGCATTCAGCCTTCGTCCTTCGTACTTGAGAGCAGTTGGATGAGCTTCGCATCCGCCGGCGGGAACTCGAGCGTCTTCAGCTCCTCGCGCGTCGCCCACCCGATCTCCTGATTCAGCAGCGCCCGCGGCTCGCCGTCGATCGTGCACGCATAGAAGTGCAGCTCGATCGTGCGGTCCTCGTAGTCGTGCGGCACCGATAGGATCAACCCGCCGACCGTCGCGGTTACGCCCAGCTCTTCGCCCAGCTCTCGCGTCAGACACGCGTCGTGCGCCTCGTCTGGCTCGCACTTGCCTCCCGGGAACTCCCAGCAGCCTTCGAGATGCACGCCGGGCTGGCGTCGCGTGACGAGGAAGCGTCCGCCGCGCTCGACGACGGCGGCGGCGACGATCACTGTTTGGCGAGACAGATCGTCGCGAGAGGGCAGAGGAGACATTTCGGGTTGCGCGCGGTGCAGGACGTCGCGCCGAAGTCCATCAGCGCCTGGTTGAAGTCGAAGATGTGACGATGGGGCAGCACAGCCCGCGAGATGTCCCAGAGTTGTCGCTTCATCGCGTGGCTCTTCGGATCTCCCGCGCCGACGAACACGCGGAAGAGCACGCGTGCGACGTTGGTGTCGAGGATTGCCGCGCGGCGGCCGAACGCGAAGCTCTGCACCGCGCCCGCCGTGTACTCGCCGATACCTTTGAACGACAGGAGCGTCGCTTCATCCGATGGCAGCATCCCGCCGTAGCGCGCGACCGCCTCACGCGCGATCGTCTGCAGCCGGCGCGGCCGGATGTTGTAGCCGAGCGGCCGCCACGTCTCGGCGACGTCCGCATCGTTCGCCGCCGCCAGAGCGCCGAGCGTCGGATACTTCGTCAGCCATTCCTCGTACTTGGGCAGGACGCGGTCCACCTGCGTCTGCTGCAGCATGATCTCGGAGACGAGGATCCGGTACGGATCGCGCGTCCGCCGCCATGGCAGGTCGCGGCCGTGCCGGCGGTACCACGCCAGCAGCGTCCGGCGGAACCGCCGGCGCTTCGCGGCGTCGGGCGGCAGGCGCGAGGCGCGAGGCACAGGACGAGGCACAGGACGAGGCACAAGGCCCGAGGCACGAGGCCTGAGGACCGCCGACTATAATAATCGTCCCGTGAAGATCTACACCAGGACGGGTGACGCGGGAGACACCGGCCTCTTCGACGGCACGCGCGTGTCGAAGGCGGACCCGCGCGTCGATGCGTACGGCGCGATCGACGAGACCAACGCCTGGCTCGGCCTCGCGCGCGCGGAGGGACTCGACGCGGAGCTGGCCGGGATGCTGGAGACGATCCAGCGCGATCTCTTCGCGGTCGGCGCGCGCCTGGCGGATCCGGCAAAGCGGATCGCCGAGCGGGTCACGAAGGCAGCGGTCCGGCCGGAAGCGATCGCGCAGATGGAGCGCTGGATCGACAGCCTCGAAGAGCAGCTGCCGCCACTCCGCCGCTTCATCCTGGCGGGCGGCTCTCGCGCCGGCGCCGCGCTGCACGTGGCGCGCACCGTCTGCCGCCGCGCCGAGCGGCGCATCGTCTCGCTCGGGCCGGATGCGATCGAGCCTGAGGTCCTCGCCTACGTCAACCGCCTGTCGGACTTCCTGTTCGTGCTGGCACGAGCGGCGAACACGCGCGCGGGTGCAACCGAGACCGAGTGGTAGGCGTCTGCAGGACTCCTTCGGGGAAGCCCGGACTTCACGGATCACGCAAACCACGGATTGCACGGATGACGCGGATGGAGCGTGCTTCGAGCATCGTGCGCCGTACCGCCGACGCCGCGCGCAGCGCGGCGCTGAGGTGTGAAGCGCTGCGGACGTGAGCAGGTCGGGGCGTGGTGTTTCTCACGCCCGCAGCGCTTCACACCTCAGCAGGCCCGGCTTCGCCGGGCCGTCGGCGTGACGGCCGGCTTTGTTCGAGGCCAGACGACCTCCGTTGGTTTCTTCGATACCTCCGTTTCTATCCCTCGGGCGTGTCGCGCGAAGTCACGTGAAGACAGTGAAGTCACGTGAAGTCACGCGAGGTCGCGTCTGCGGAGGCTCGCCTCCACCGCGTCGTAGATTCTCCGCGCGAGATCCTGCGAAATGCGCTCGCGAATCGCTCCGCACGCGATCGTCACCGTCCCGGACGACGTGTCGACAAGGACGTCCCAGCGATCGCGGATGAACGCCTCCTCGTCCGATGTCGCGCGGGCCACGGCGGCCGGCTCCGTTCCCGTTTGGCCCGCATGCGAGACGAGCCCTCCATTGACCAGCAGCCGCACGCCGCGGATCGAGGCCTTCTCGATCGGCCGGTCGCCCACGTACAGTCGCTCGTGATCCTCGGTGACGTAGACGAGCTCCGCTCCCTGCGGAAGCTCCGCGATGATGGCGCGCCCGCTCGCGCGCGCGTCGCGACGGCTCCGCGCGCGCCGCTGTCGGTGAAAGTGGAGCGTCGCGCCCACGAGGAGCGCGAAGACGAGGAGCGCCAGGGCGATGAGACCGGCGACGAGGTCCCGCATCGGTGCTGCAATAGAATACCGATTCGTGAGTGATCCGCGCCTCCGGGCCGCCTACGCCGAGTGCGCGCGTCTCGCGCGGGAGCACTACGAGAACTTTCCGGTCGCCTCGCTCCTGCTTCCGCGCGCGATGCGGCCGCACGTCGCTGCCGTCTACGCGTTCGCGCGGGTCGCGGACGACTTTGCGGATGAAGGTACGCGCAGCGTCGAAGAACGGCTCCGGCTGCTGGACGATTGGTCGGCTCGGCTGCACCGGCACCCTGAGCACTCAGCGCACCCTGAGCACCTCTTCGTCGCTCTGCACAACACAATCCGCGAGAAGCATCTACCGGTTTCCCTGCTCGACGACCTGCTGAGCGCATTTCGGCAGGATGTCACCGTCCGCCGCTACGCCACGTGGGACGATCTCCTCGACTACTGCCTCCGCTCCGCCAACCCGGTCGGCCGGCTCGTCCTGCGCATCGCAGGCCATGACGACCGGCGTCTCGATCGCGTCTCCGACGCCCTGTGCACGGCGCTGCAGCTCGCGAATTTCTGGCAGGACCTCGAGCGGGACTGGAAGAAGGGACGGCTCTACGTCCCGCGCGCCGATCTCGAGGCCGCTGGGGCGGATGAGGCGGATCTCGACGCGCGGCGGATCACGCCCGCGTGGCGTGCCGCGCTCGCGACCGTTGCGGCACGGACACGCGCGCTCTTCGACGGGGGTCGCGCGGTCGCCGACGGCGTGTCCGGCCGGCTGCGCTGGGAGCTGCGGCTGACCTGGCTCGGCGGCGTGCGCATCCTGGATCGCCTCGAGCGCGACGGCTTCGACGTGTTCCGCCATCGGCCCGCGCTCGGTCCCGCCGACGCGCCGGTCATCGTCTGGCGCGCCCTGGCGTGGCCCCAGACGCGGGCCTCCCAGGCCCGCGTCGTGTAACCA
>JBOGJB010000191.1:0-8599 GCA_050745085.1 Vicinamibacterales bacterium | reverse complement strand
AGATGGAGCCGCGCTGCCGCCGATCCTGTTCACCGAGCATCACGAGTCTCACGCGGCGTCGGCGTTCTACCCGTCACCCTTCGAGCGCGCCGCCATCCTCTGCGCGGATGCTCGCGGCGCGGCGGGCGCCGTACGAGCGGCTGGACGAGGCACGCCTCTGCGAGCGAGTGGCGCGCGCGCTCGCCGATGGTCAGGTGGTCGGGTGGTTCCAGGGACGCATGGAGTTCGGTCCCCGCGCGCTCGGGGCGCGGAGCATCCTGGGCGACCCGCGCAGCGCGGCCATGCAGTCGACCATGAACCTGAAGATCAAGTTCCGCGAGTCGTTCCGGCCGTTCGCGCCGGCCGTGCTGCGGGAGCGCGCGGCCGAGTACTTCGACCTCGCCGCCGACAGCCCGTACATGCTCCTCATCGCGCCGGTGGCCGAGCGCCAGCGGAAACCCGTCCCGCTCGAGCAGCCGGCGCTCCACGGCCTCGAACGGCTGCGCCTCGACCGATCGACGATTCCGGCCGTGACTCACGTCGACGACTCGGCACGCGTGCAGACGGTCGACTACGACACGAATCCGCGCTTCTATCGGCTGCTCCAAGCGTTCGACCGACTGACGGGCTGCCCGGTTCTCGTCAACACGTCCTTCAACGTGCGCGGCGAGCCGATCGTCTGCACGCCCGACGACGCGTATCGCTGCTTCATGCGGACCGGAATGGATCTGCTGGTCCTCGAGCGCTCGGTTCTGGAGAAGCGCGCCCAGCCACCGCTCGAGGTGGGCGAGCGCAGCGCCGCGTTCGAGGCCGACTGATGCGACCCCTGCTGCGACGGATGTACGCCGGCTGGATGACGTTCGCGCGCGCGCTGGCGTGGGTCAACGCGCGCATCATTCTTACGGTGGTCTTCTACCTGGTCCTGACGCCGGTCGGCCTCGCGCGCCGCCTTCTGGGTTACGATCCGATGAGCCGGCGTCTCGAAGGCGACGCGGCCACGTATCGCGTGACCCGTGAGCCGCGGCCGAGCTCCCACGTGGAGAAACAGTACTGATGCGAGAGCTGATTCGAGAGCTCTGGGACTTCCTGAAGTACCGGAAGAAGCTCTGGCTCCTGCCGATCATCCTGTTGATGGTGCTGCTCGGCGGGCTGATGATCCTGACGCAGTCCAGCGCCGTGGCGCCGTTGATCTATACGATCTTCTGATGACCGCGTTCAGTGCGCTTGCGTCGATCTTCACGCTGAGCCTGGCGGTTGTTGCCGGGGATCAGCTGCGGCTGCGGGATCTCGACGGGCGGGCCATTGATCCCTTTGCCGGCGGACCGCGCGCGGCGGCCATGGTTTTTGTGTTCGTCCGGCCAGACTGCCCAGTCTCGAACCGGTATGCACCGGAGCTCGCGCGGATGCACGACCGGTTCGCGAGCCGAGGCGTGACGTTCACGCTGGTCTACCCGGGTGACGCCGCGGCCACGGAGGCGATCCGCAACCACGTGCACCAGTACGGTTATCCGTTCGCCGCGCTGCGCGATCCGGACCTCTCGTTCGCCGGCGCGGTCGCCGCCACTGTCATGCCGGAGGCCGCGGTCTTCGATGCGTACGGGACGCTGCGTTACCTGGGCCGCATCGACGACCGCTACATCAGCGCCGGGCGCGCGCGCCCCGCGCCCACGCGCCGCGATCTGGAGGAGGCGCTCGAGTCAATTCTCGCGGGCCGCCCCGTCCGGGCCGAGCGGACGCCGGCGATCGGCTGCCTGATTGCCGATTTGCGGTAGACCTGACGGAGTCTCACCTTCTGAATCTTCTGACTGCACATGTCCCGCGTGACTACGCGTGACTACACGCGTCACGCTCGAGGAGATTCAAACGGAGGTATCGGAGGTAAACGGAGGTCGTTAGCCACGGATTCCGCGAGGATTCTGTCACGCTGCATTCGTGACCGGCATCCGTGTTAATCCGCGAAATCCGTGGCTCGTAATCCGCAAAATCCGTGGCCAATTAGCGCAGTGGCGTCCCCGCGCCGCGTTACGCTTCAGCGCGGCGGGCCTTGTCGGGCGCGCCTACCTGACCGGCACCTTTCGCGGTCGGCCGCGGTTCCACCAGATGTCAAGCTCCTGCTTGAACGCGAACACTGACCCGAGCTTGTCGTGCGGCAGGCGGTGAACCGGAAGGCCTTCCTTCTTCTCCCACCGCTGCACGGTCGACACGTCGCGCTTGAGGTACGCAGCGATCTCTTTCCAGGAGTCGAGGCGATTGGCGCCGGACTGCTCCGATGTCGGCGGGACGGGCGCACGGACGGTGGGTTCCACCACGGGCCCTGCTATGTGGTGAGGCAGGACGGATTCTATCGTGACGACGGGTCTTCGCAGCGGAGAAGATCGCGCAGCGCCTCGGCGTGTGTCGCGAGAAAGAGCCGGTCTTTGTCGCGGCCGGCGGCTGCCTTGGATTCGACGATGTGCCGAAGCCGCGCGACCGGGATGTCTGCGCCGTCGACGACGAATACCCGTCGTTCGCTCCAGACGGTCTCGAAGTCGAAGCCTGGCATGACGAGCGTCAGATCCACGTCGAGGCCCCGACCGTCACTGGCGCGGACGACCGCGCGGCGTTTGACGATCTGTTCGGCCAACCAGCGATCGCGCGGCATGTCGAGCGGCTCGGACTCCGTCCACAGCGACAGCCCGACCGTTTCGCACGCGCCCCACGCGCTCAGCAGGTTGTCGGGGTTCAATGACAGGAACAGATCGTAGTCCTGCGTGGTAAAGATGACGTTCGCGGCGTGGGCGTAGTAGTTCGTGCCCGCGACGCCGATCACGACGAAGCGCACCCCGCGCTCGCCGAGGACTCGCATCAGATCAGGGAAAGCGTCCACCGCGACGTCAGCGCCGGCGCGCGCGCCTGAAATGCTCGCGGAATTGTCGCTGCGCGTCGGACACCCAGGTCTTGTCCGCCCCGGACTGATTCTCCGGCATTGCCTCCACGCGCTCCACGGCGCGAAGGTACGCCTCGTCCAGCGCCACGCGCCCCGAGAGACGCGCGACCTCCGCCACCGCGGCGTCAATCGCGCGCAGGGCCTTGTCGGCGGGTGAATCCACGATTGCCATTGTACGGCAAGGCCCCCGGCGAGGCTTTCTCACACCGCACGGTCGGCACTAGCGCCCCACTGGCACCTTCCGCCTCAGCACCAGTTCTGCACCAGATGGAGCTCGGGAACTTTCGATGCAGGGCTCCGCTTGATCATTACGAACCGCTCGCCGTCCGGCGTTACGTCGTAGTTCGTTCTGCTTAGCGAGCCTTCATTGCCCGGCACAAAGCCCCCTTCAAAGAGCCGCGTTGGCGTAGTTGCCGTAAACGCCGCCTCGGTCGCCACGCGCACCACCATCATCTTGTTCCCATTGCGATAAAACAGCTCGCGCCGGTTCCGCCCCCAGACCGACTCGCGTCCGCCTGCTGTTGAAATCTGCCAGCGCCTGCCGGGGCCGGGGAAGGGTTGGACGTAGATCTCTTCACGACCCGAGAGAACTTCGATTTGGGCGTCATCAAAGGACGCGAGGTCCGCGTATCCAGTCGTGAACAGCTCTGACTTTCCGTCAGGCAAGAGATCAGGCCAGCGGTGGGTCTTTTCGCGCGTTTCAACGTCAGGCCGCGTGACCACCTAGCCGGTCCCCCTGAACTGGACACGAGCACCAGACCGCCCTCGCCGCGAGCACCACCGCAGCACTCTCGCGTGAAAACGATAGCGTCGCGTGGTCCCCAGCTGGCTCCGCGGTGAGAAAAAGAGGTCGCGCAGATCGTCAACGGCGCCCCGCCGCTAAGGGCGACCTTCTTCATCATCTCAGTTCCCCCGTGCACGAAAAAACCAACCCAGTGACCGTCACGGGAGAAAAAAGCTTCATGCCCGCCCTCCGTTCCGGGGATCGCTCTGGTCCGCCCGACCCGTTCAAGAGCGTCAAGGTCTCTGATGTTGTGTTGCGCCGGCTCATCTCCGAAGGCCATGCTCGCTCGGACATATCCCGACGGCTCGTCCAAGACCTCGATGCGTCAGGCTGGCTGGTCTTCGTGCAACCGGGGCCTTGCCCGGAGAAGGCAGCGGTCGCCTGTCTTCTGCACGTCGTAGGCACGTTCGAGGGATCGCGCTACGTGCGCGTGCTCGTCGACTACAGGCACCGCCACCCGGACAATGTCATCGCGACGCTCGCGCACGAGCTGCAGCACGCGCTGGAGGTCGCGCAGGCGCCCGAAGTCAAAGATACCGCGACGATGCGGGCGTTGTTCGAGAGGATCGGGACCGTGCGGGTCCGCAGCGCGACGGCGATCGCATACGCGACCGAGGCCGCGCGGCGGGTCGGCGAGCAGGTGCTGCGCGATCTGGAGGCGCCGGAGCCTGATGTGCGCGGGGCGGGCGGCGCTCGGCGGGGCCCTCGGAGCAGCCGGATGAGCGTCAGAAATGAAACGGCGCCGAGCGAGCGTTCCGCGGCGGTCTGCCGCAAAAGGGGCCCCGATGTTGCGATCAGCGAGATGCCGCCCGTTCAGAAGTGGGGATGCCGCAAACACCCTGACCGCCGCGGAGCGGCAGGGTATCGAGCGGAGGTGCCGTTTCCCGGCTGCGGAGGCTCTTTCGGCCCCGCCGAGCGCCGCTCGCTCCGCGCATGAGCGAGTGCGGTTCCGAAACGACCCGTGCTCGTGGCACCCGAGATGACTACCGCGTTCCCGTGAGGGCTCTGACCGCGTCCCGATGTCTCGCCGCGCGCGCGGCGTCACCTTTCGCGGCGTAGTACGCGGCCAGCTCCTGGTGCGCCGCAGCGTGTCCTGGATCGGCGGCGACCGCGCGCTCCCACCACGGCGCCGCGGCGTCGATCCGGTTCGACAGCTTCTCCACGAGGCCCAGGTTGAAGTACGCGTCCGCGTTCGCCGGGTGGCGCGCCACCTCGCGCCGGAACTCGGCTCTCGCCTCGTCCGCGTCGCCGCGTCGTGCCGCCAGCACGCCGAGGTTGTTGTGCGCACCTGGGGTCGCCGGGTCGGCGGCGAGCGCCGCGCGGTAGTGCTCGGCCGCGCGCGCGGTGTCGCCGTCACTCTCGGAGATCTGACCGAGGTTGACGTGCGCGAGGCCCGCGTACGGGGTCCCCTTCGTGGCGCTGCTCCAATACGCGTAGCGATCGCGGAAGACGCCGGTGTGCGCAACCGAGAGCGCCGCAAACCCCGCGGCGACCGTGGCCACGGTCGCGACCGCGGCCCGGCGTGAAGCGGCCGACCACACGGGCAGCTGTGAGATCCCCACGATGACGCCCATCAGCGGGAAATACAGACGGTGCTCATACGCCGGCAGGCCCGAGACCAGGAGCGCCGGGATCAGAAACAAAAGGACCCACCCGATCACGACCCGACGCCAGCGCGGCGCCAGTCGCGCGAGAAGCCATACCAGAAGCGCCAGCGACGCCCCGCCGAGCGCCATGTCCAGGCGCGTGAGACCGGGCATGACACTGAGGTGGGCCGGCAGCACGATCTTCCCGGCGTAAAGCAACAGATCCCACGCGTTCGCGGCGAGCGCGGTCAGCAGCGTCCACGCGCCCGGCCCATCACCGCCGTCCACGAGCGCGGCGCGCCGCAGCAGGAACCAGCCAGCGACGACGGCCCCGTCGGCCAGGACGGCGGGGCCAAGGCGGCGGCCGTCGCTCGGGTCGCGCTGTGACGCCACCGCCAACAGCGCGAGAAGCACGGGCAGCGCCAGCGCAGACTCCTTGGTGAACAGCGCACCCGCATACGCCGCGACGTGCAGCGCCAGCCACCACGCGCTCGTCGTCCGACGATAGTGAAGAAACGCGATCAGCGAGACGAGCGCCAGGGCAGCCATCAGGGTGTCGTTGCGTCCGGGAATCCAGGCGATCGCCTGGACGTTCGCCGGATGGGACGCGAAGAGCAGCGAGAGCGCGAGCGCAGGCGTGTCCTCGCTGCCGAGTGTCTTCAGCAGCGCGAACAGCAGCAGCACCCCCACGGTGTGGATCAGCACGTTGGTGACGTGATACACACGCGGTTCCGCGCCGCCGGCCTGCGCGTCCACCATGAACGAGACGATGACGAGCGGGCGGTAGTAGGTTTTCCGGCCGGAGGGTTGTCCTTCGACGTTGAAGTAACTGCGCTGGAACGCTTCGGGGACATTGCGGAGATTCTGGAGGAACGACATGTTGCCGCGGATGAGGTCGGTGTCGTCCGCCTGCACGAAGTCGAACGTCGTGACGCGCGCGTAGAGCGCCAGCGGCACAAGCGCGAGCGCGGCGAGCGTCAGCGGCAGTCGCATATAATTCGATTGTTCCCATGCTGCGAGCCAGCGCCTTCGTGTGCGCGATTCTCGTCGCCGCAGCGGTCACGCACCCGGCTCGCGCGACGCCCGCGGAGCCTCAGGCCACCTTCACTCGCGACGTCGCGCCGATCGTGTTCTCCCGCTGCGCGCCCTGTCATCGGCCGGGTGAAGTCGGGCCGTTCAGTCTGCTCACCTATGAAGACGTGAAGAGACGCGCGCGCCAGATCGCCAGCGTGACGGCCGCGCGCGTGATGCCGCCGTGGCCGCCCGAGCCCGGCCACGGCGAGTTCGCCGGCGAGCGGCGTCTCAGCCACGCCGAGATTGCCACAATCCAGCGGTGGGTGGCGAGTGGCGCACCCGAAGGAAATCGCGCCGACCTGCCGCCCGCTCCGACATGGAAGCGGGGCTGGCAGCTCGGTGAGCCGGATCTCGTCGTTCGCATGAGCGAGCCTTACGGCGTTGCGCCCGATGGCCCGGATGTCTTCAGGAAATTCGTCGTTCCGGTTCCTGGGCAGGGGACGCGATACGTCCGGGCGATCGAGTTCCGTCCGGGCAATCCGCGCGTGCTGCACCACGCGATCATGCATCTCGATCCGACCGGCGAAGCGAAGCGGCTCGACGGGGCGGACCGCGAGCCCGGAATCGGCGGAATGCTCTTCACCGAGGGTGTCAGCCCCGAAGGGCACTTCCTCGGATGGTCGCCGGGCCTGACGCCGACCGTCGCGCCGGACGACCTGGCGTGGCGCCTCGAGGGCGGGACGGATCTCCTCCTGCAGCTTCATCTGCTCCCGACCGGCAAGGCCGAGACGATACAGGCGTCCGTCGGGTTCTTCTTCACGGCGACGCCGCCGGCGCGTACCGGGCTCGGCCTTCAGCTCGGCTCGTACACGATCGACATCCCACCTGGCGATCCGGCGTACATGGTCGAAGACAGCTACGTGCTGCCGGTCGACGTCGACGTGCACGCGATCTACCCGCACGCGCATTATCTCGGCAAGAACATCCAGGCGTGGGCGCTACTGCCCGACGGGACCAGGAAGCCGCTCATCTGGATCAAGGACTGGGATTTCTATTGGCAAGGAGAGTATCGCTACGTCACTCCGGTCGCGCTTCCCAAAGGGACGACGATCGCGATGCGATACACGTACGACAACTCCGCGGGCAACCCGCGCAACCCGCACAGTCCTCCGCAGCGCGTCGTGTACGGCGGGCAGTCGTCCGACGAGATGGCCAACGTCTGGATGCAGGTCGTGCCGAAGGCCTCGAACGATCTGGCGCGCCTGAAAGAGGACTACGCGCGCAAGGCGGCCACCCGCTATGTGAGCGGCTATCTGGCGATGCTCGCCGCTGGTCGGTCGAGCGGCGCGATTCATCGCGGTCTGGGTTTCGCGTACCTGCGCGCGGGGCAGCTTGACGACGCCATCCGGCATCTTCGGGAGGCGGAGAGGCTCGGCGGCGGCGATCCAGAGGAAGCGGCGCTCGTTCACTACAATCTCGGGAACGCGGAGGCTGCGCGCGGCAACCGGTCGGAGGCGATCGCCCAGTTCGAGCGCGCGATCGAGCTTCAGCCCGGCTTCGCCGAGGCGCACAACAACCTCGGCGTCATGCGTCAATCGGAAGGACGGCTCGACGAGGCCACCCGTCTGTACGGACGCGCGCTGGCGATCAAGCCGGCGTACGCGGAAGCGCACAACAATCTGGGCGTGATGCTGCAGGCGCAGGGAAAGCTGGACGAAGCGATCGTGCATTTCCGCGAGGCCGTGCGCTTGAGTCCTTCGTACGCGCTCGCGCGGGAGAACCTGGCGGCCGCGCTCCGGGAGCGCGACAAGAAATGAGAGCGACCGTTACGGCAGCGCTCGTGACCTGCGTCGCGGCTGCGCTCGCAGCGCAGTCCCTCGGCACGATCCACTTCCCCACCTCCGGGTCGCCAAAGGCGCAGCCGCACTTTCTGCGCGGCGTCGCGGCGCTTCACAGCTTCGAGTACGAGGAGGCGGCCGACGCCTTCCGCCAGGCACAGGCGGTGGACGCGGGCTTCGCGATGGCCTACTGGGGGGAAGCCATGAGTCAGAACAGGACGTTATGGAGTCAGGAGGATCGGGACGCCGCGAGGCGCGCGCTCGCGCGTCTTGGATCCACGCCGTCGGCCCGCGCCGCGCGCGCGCCGACCCCGCGAGAGCAGGGCTATCTCGGCGCGGTCGAGATCCTGTTCGATGAAGGAGAGAAGGCGGCGCGCGACTTGCGATACGCCGAGGCGATGGGTCGCCTGGCCGGGCGTTTTCCAGACGACCACGAAGCGGCCGCGTTCTACGCGCTCGCAAAGCTCGCCAC